>JACZYI010000042.1 GCA_022571175.1 Pseudomonadota bacterium | reverse complement strand
CGCAGAGATTAAACGGGCTGATCTCGACGGCAGCAATGTGGAAACCATCATTTCTTCCGGGTTGGACGGCCTGTCGGACTTCGCGGTCGACCCCGGTGCGGGCAAGATTTACTGGAGTGACTCTTCCGACGATTCGATTTCGCGGTCCGACCTAGACGGAACAAATGTGCAGCTAATCCTCAACACCGCCACCCCCCGCGGGCTGGCACTTGACCTCTTTGCGGGCAAGACGCTGCGCCTCTTGCACAATCGAGATGGCAAGCGGACTCAAAGGCACTTTATGGGGTTTTCCGTTCTTCGTTCTATCGCCCGAAATGATCCAGACGCCTGAGTTGAGATCAAACTCTTCAATTGACGCCTGAGAAACTTCGCTCGACCTTTGCCCGGTAATAAGGAGCAATTTCAACGCAAGCTGAATTGGTGCGGAAATGGTGATGGGCCTTTTATCCTTCGAAAAGGTACCCTTTTCTATCCTTCGCCATAGTTCTCTAATTTCGGCATCTGACGGATGGTCAGGAATGCGAGGTACTTCATCACCAGGGTTCTGGATATTCTCGCAGGGATTAACCGGAATCCATTTCCGTCGGACAGCGTGCTTGAACATTACACGCATAAGAGCCAACACACGGTTAGCGCGGACTGCAGAACTTTTTTCCTGAACCTTATCGAGGACCTTGTCTATCTCCGCTTCTGTGACAAACTGTGGCGGGATTGAGCCGATCTCCGGCAAAATATAATTGTCGGCCATACCCTGCTCGTCTGATAGATTTCGTCGTTTGCGGCCGCGCCAAGTCTGTCGCTCTCTTAGTTTGAAAAACTGTTCACTAAGGTCGTTCACAGTAGCGAGGTCTTGAAAAGACCTCTCGCGTTTACGCTCAGCAGCAGGGTCATTGCCTTTATCAACGTCAGCCAGGATATCCCGCATCGCTATTCGAGCGTCCCTCAATTCGACCCGTGGAAACCGGCCAATAGAACATTTGGCGCGAACTCTCTTGCCAAGCCGATTAGTGTAATATCTAACAAACCACGTCTTGGTACCGCCGTAGGAAACTCTGAGAATCAAGCCGGCATCCTTGCCCGTACCGAAATAGTCCATTTGACCCGTCGGCGGAGTTCTAATCGCGCTGATTTGGACGTGCTGTTTTGGCAAGTCTGGCATCGTATAGGGTCCAATTAGGGTCCATTTTCCGTAAACTAGGGCAAACAACTGCGAACAGTGAGAATAACTTCATCCCACCATGTACCTATGTTACAGCGTTTATAGGTGTTTTCAAGCGTTTACTAGTGTTCGTTTACCTGCGGACTGAAAATCCGCGTGTCGGTGGTTCAATTCCGCCCCTGGGCACCACTTCTTCAAAGGCAAACCCTACCGAACCGATGGCAACCGGATATTCTGCACCAGCTCCTTGATGTGCTCGGGTGGTGGCGCGGTCATGCGCACAACCACCAGCGCCACCGATATATTCAAAATCATACCGATAACGCCAATGCCTTCGGGTGAAATACCAAAAAGCCAGTGCGCAGCATTATTCAGCTCCGGGGCCATGAATTTGAAATAGACAATATAACCGAAGGTAAAAATCATGCCCGCCAACATGCCCGCAATGGCGCCTTCCCGGTTCATGGATTTTATAAAAATGCCCATAAAGAGTGCCGGAAAAATGCTCGCTGCGGCCAGACCAAAAGCAAAAGCAACCACCTGAGCTACAAACCCCGGCGGATTAATGCCAAAATATCCCGCAACAGCGACCGCAAAGGCTGCTGAAATACGCGCGGCTAACAATTCCTGTTTTTCACTTAGTCTGCTGAAAAAGGTTTTTTTCAATAAATCATGGGAAATAGAAGTGGAAATGACCAGCAACAGACCTGCCGCAGTAGACAAGGCCGCCGCCAACCCGCCCGCAGCAACCAGCGCAATTACCCAGTCTGGCAGATTGGCGATTTCCGGATTAGCGAGCACCATAATATCCCGGTCCACATAAATCTCATTGGTATTCCCGGTGGGTGCATTGGCGATCAGCCGCTCGCCATTCTCCCCTCGTTGATCTGTGAAAACAGGACGCTCGCCTTCAAACGGATTGCCCGCAGAATATTGCAGCCTGCCGTCCTGGTTTTTATCGGTCCAGGCGGTGAGGCCAATATCCTCCCAATTGCGAAACCATGCTGGCATTTCCGAGTAAGCCGTATTTTGCACCGTATCAATGAAATTCAGTCTGGCAAAAGCCGCGACACCCGGGGCACTGGTATAGAGAATGGCAATAAAAACCAATGCCCAGCCAGCGGAACGACGGGCATCAGATACCTTTGGAACGGTAAAAAAACGAACAATCACATGAGGAAGGCCAGCAGTTCCGATCATAAGAGCAGCGGTGATCGCCAAAACATCTATGGTCGATTTGCTGCCATCGGTATAAGCCCCAAAACCCAATTCAGTAAGCGTTCCATTCAGGCGTTCAAGCACCGTCTGGCCTGAACCATCCACAAGTGTTGCACCCAGCCCGGTTTGTGGCAACACATGGCCGGTGACCATCAGGGAAATGAAAATAGCGGGCACCATATAGGCGAATATCAAAACGCAATATTGCGCAACCTGAGTATAGGTAATGCTTTTCATGCCACCTAGTACCGCATAAAGGAAAACGATGCCCATACCGATAAAAACACCAGTATTGATATCAACCTCCAGAAAACGCGAAAAAACGATGCCAACACCGCGCATTTGCCCGGCAACATAGGTAAAGGACACGATCAGAAGACAAACAACGGCTACCACGCGTGCAAGCCTGGAATAATATCTTTCCCCTACAAAATCAGGAACTGTAAATTGGCCGAACTTCCTCAAATAGGGCGCCAATAACAAGGCAAGCAGGACGTAACCACCGGTCCAGCCCATCAGATAGACCGAGCCGTCATAGCCCGCAAACGCGATAATTCCGGCCATGGAAATAAAGCTGGCAGCACTCATCCAGTCTGCAGCCGTTGCCATGCCGTTCAGAACCGGCGGCACATGCCCACCGGCCACGTAGAAATCTTTGGTGTTTTTTGCCCGCGACCAGACTGCGATGCCGATATAAAGCGTGAAACTC
The DNA here is from genome assembly GCA_022571175.1 of Pseudomonadota bacterium. Taxonomy (GTDB): domain Bacteria; phylum Pseudomonadota; class Alphaproteobacteria; order Sphingomonadales; family SMXR01; genus JACZYI01. Next base: position 8,269 of record JACZYI010000042.1, on the reverse strand, counting down.
AATCCAACAAACAAATAGGTGAGGCCGGTGGTGGTCATGAATCATGGCCTTCGTTCAGATTTTCAGCTTTTTCATCATAACTGTCGGGGTCATCCTCGTCCGAGATGCCAAGGCGTCGCTCCAATTTTTGCATGGCGGAAATATAGATAAAAATCAGAATCACAAATACAAAGATTGACCCCTGCTGGGCAAACCAGAAGCCGAGCGGGAAGCCGAACAAGTGAAACTGGTTTAGACCGTCAACAAAGAGGATGCCCGCGCCGAACGATACCAGGAACCAGACGACCAACAGCTTGACGACCAGTAGAATATTTGCCCGCCAATATTTTTTACCTACATCATCTGATTTCATAAAACTCTCATCCCGGGTACCCTGCCCGCCCCAGCTAATATTTCTTTTCAATAATCAAATAGCTCTGGTCATGGTCACTTAAACTGACGACCTCATGAATGACCCGCTCCGCCGAGATGAAAGATTGACCGGCTTTTAGTGATACATCGCGGACCTCTCCATTCTGGGTGATACGCATTTCACCACCCACCAGCACGTAAACAATATTGGAAAGATGATAATGGCGTTCATGCCCACCGCGGGCTGCAATAATGCAGTGCATGACACGAATCTGATCGTCCTCGGATATTATCTCGCAAACTTTAGCGCTGTTCCATCCGGCATCAGCAGCATAAGGAATGTCTTGTGAGTAAGCCAGACCAGGCAGCATGGCCATGCTCAGAAAAAACCATTTGGCGTTGACCATATCTAATCCGTTTCAAACCCTGCGAGCAATCAAACCCGTTTAAAAGCCAAACATGAATGTCGCTCTGAAACTGCTGGCTTTGAAAGCCTGAAGGGTTCCGTCGGTTCCTGAGCGGAAATAGCGATATTCTCCGCCAAACCAAAGACGGCCACGAATATTATAACGAGCGCCGACCATAACCTGGAAGGCGAGTTTTGCCCCGTCAGACTGGGTAGATAATTTGGTGGTCGAGAAACCGGTGCCAACACCCACATAGGGCGTGATGATTTTATCATCCACCAGATCATAGTAAACATTGATCATTCCGGTGACCAAACTTCCGTCCAGAACGGTGGCATCTGCATTAACATCTTCAATTCTGAAGTCCGCCGCCGAAATTCCAAGCTCGCCTTCAATGCGGAGATTGTCAAAATTCAACCCCACAGCAATGGAGCCGACAAATCCATTTTTGAAATTAAGATTAAATTGACCAACAGCAGCGGTATCTTTCAAGGTTGAGGGTGCCGTGGCACCAATCCTCAGTTCGGCATAAAGGCCATCGGCTGAGGCAGAACTGATAAACAGGACAGAAATAAGAAAAGTTGAAAAGAGAATCGAAATGACGTGTTTGGTCTGAAGCATGTTGTTGTACTCCCCCCTTGGTGCGTCAGCTTTCGAGTTTGATTTATAAACAACCACCGGGCCGATGCCAATGGCTGTTTCCATAAATAAATTTCATGCACCGGAGATATTTACCGGTTAATCAGCACTAGCGGCCAAGCCCATGATTCCAGACAGAAAAATGAAGGGAACCGTTTGCCTAGACTCGCTCTTGGTGCTTCTTTTTTGAAAATATGGTGGTGGCTGCAATGCTATTCCTCGTTTATCAAACCCCAATGATCACGGGATCGTCAATAATCTGCCAAAAAGGGCGTATTGAAGTGTCGGAATCCTTCTGCTAACCATATCAGACTCAAAGGGGGAGATTGATCGTGGCTGTTAGTAACATAAGAAATATATTGATTGGGCTGGCTGTTCTTGTGGCTGGTTATTTATTCAGAGAGCAGATCACCGGTATCTCTGAATTGCTGTTTTATCTGGTCGTGATTGGTGGCGCGTTCATGTTGCTGTCTGGCCTTTATAAATTTATACAGGACAAAAGTACCAGCGAATCAGACAGGGAAGAGAAAAAACGCACACTGGCTCAGGAAGCCTTGTTGAAAACCCTGGCACGGGCCTCCTACGCGGATACAAATATTCAGGAAGTCGAAGTCGAAACAATTCAGAAGCTCTACCGGGATGCCACTGGAGGGGATGTCTCCAGCGCCGATATTCGTGTGGCAGCAAGGGCCGATCTTTATGAAAACCAGCCCTTTGAAAAATATCTGGCTGAAATTCAGGGAAAACTGGACCATGACGACAAGTGCAAGATAATGGAAGCACTGGCCGCCGTCATTAAAGCGGACGGATCGATCAGCCTGTTTGAAGTGGATTTCTTCAATGATGTTGGTAAAGCGCTTAGACTTGCCCCCGCCGATCTGGCGCATCTCGAGGAGGGCTCCTCGGGTTTGTAGGAAGGCGTTGATACCGCGGACTAATAGATTTGAATTCAGCCCGCCCCCTTATTCCAAATGACAAAATGATCCTGTCATAAATCCTTCGGCTACGAATTATTCCTGGTGAAGGGCTTTCACCGGGTGTTTTGGGACGGCGACATTATGCTTGCCAGAAACGACCCCCTAAAATGGAACCGTCCCATATGCTCCATGGTGGTGGCAATATCAACCGAGATGGTCTCGCCCATTTCCTGGGTCCAGCGATGGCAAAATGAAAAATCCTCGCTCAGATAACGTCTGGTTTTTGGTTCTATCCTGGTATCAAAGAATGCCCAGAAATTATCTTTGGTATATTCGCTGTCATAACCCACGATATCATTTTTATATTGAAGTTCAGGGTAAGTCTCCCTCATGCGATCAAAGACCAGACGCGCAATGAGCATGAAACCGGTGCCAATATAATCGACTTCGATAAAGCCATCTTTAATGTCAATATTTTCGGGCCGGTCTCCATCAAAATACCGGTTTACCGCATATTGAAGTGATTTTGCCTTCAGATCATCACCATCTTTTGCCGTGGCCGCATGCTCTTTAGCCGCATTCCAGTCGATAGATTTCATCGGGCAGGCCGTACCCGACAAGGGCACATTTCTTTCAAGTAGCCGGGTCACAGCCCGGCTCGGAAAACCAATATCCGCATCGATAAACAAGAGATGGGTAAACTCGGGACGGCCCAGAAAATCTGCCACAATGCTGTTTCGTCCCCGACTTATCAGGCTTTCACTGGAGCGAAATATATGGTCAAGACCAATGCCCTGACTGTCCAATTCAACTTTTAGCCGCGTAACAGCCCTGAAATATGGCACCGTAAGCTGCCCTCCGTAACAAGGTGTTCCAATTAAAATATTCGGCTTATCACTCATTTGCGCTATTCCCTGAACAATGGCCCCATAATCGCCCGGACAGCGAGCAAAAATCAATAGCGTTGGGAAAGCTATTTGGGATCATGTATTTTCCTACAGGCGAGCTGGATCAAAATGACTGAGATCATATATAGGTGAACGATCTTCAACCATATCGGCTACAATTTCACCCACTACTGGGGTAAATTTGTAGCCATGACCGGAGAATCCACCCGCCAGGATAATCGAGGGATGACCAGGCAGTGCTCCAATGGCAAAATGGTGATCCGGTGTCATGGTATAGAGACAGCATTTGGAACGTAAGTGACCCTGCCCCAGGGAGGGAATGCGTTTCTGCAATTTATCCATTATTTCCCTGATTTCATCCTCCCTCACCTCCCGATTCATATTGTCGGGATCAACTCCACCCAAGGGAGCGGTATGAAATCCGTATTTTACGCCCTCATCCGCTTCGATAAGCGGAAAGCCATAAAAAATATCACCATTTCTTTCCTCCCAGACATTAGGGGGAAAGACTTCAGGCTGAAAATGACTGTTATTTTCAGGCGCAAACCAGTGAAGTGTACGTCTTGAGGGCACCAAATCAAGATCTAGCCCCAGGTTATCCGAGATATATTTCCTATTCCAGGGTCCAGCAGACAGCACCAGATGTTCGCAGAATATTTCACCCTCTTTGCTCACAACCCTGACCCCACCCGCCTCAATGTTGAGTGTGGATACCCCGCAATCAAATTTAATATCCGCGCCCAGCGCCAGAGCCTCATTGACCATATAATTCCAGGTTTTTTCCGGGTCAAGAATACCGGCCCCAGACTCATAAACCGCCACATACCCGGTCGGCAATCGAAGAGCCGGAAAACGCCGGGCCACCTCGTCTGCCTCAAGTAATTCGATTTCTATATCGTACCGTTTGGCTGATGCAAGACTTTGAACAACGAGCTGCCTATCTTCCGTACCAATGAATAACCCGCCGGTTTTCTGAAAAAGTTGCTGACCCGAGCGTTCGTTCAAATCCTGCCAGAGATCGTAACATCGCTCCAGTAAAGGCACATAAAAATCGCCTTCAAAATAGGCTTTTCGAATCATGCGGGAGTGGCCGTGGCTTGAACCCCGATCGTGGAAGGAAGGAAATTTTTCAAAGGTTGTAACTTTGTGGCCGCGCCGGGAAAGTTCCAGAGTGATAGCAGCACCCATGGCACCACAACCTATTATGACCACCCCTGTTGAATGTCTGGCTTGATCGCTCATTTATCAGACCGAATGGCCAACCCTTCAGTTTTGGATTTATTTATTTTCCCTGGCGCAGGTTTTTAATGGGATGAGCAGTGGGATCGGTAATTTCCTTGCTTCCCGGCACATCAGCACCCACATCCTTGTGCAGACAAACCATGTTAAAAGATGCTGCAGCGCCATAGATATTTTGCTCGATACCAAAATAATTATCTTTATTGAAATATCGTGGAAGATCCCACCATAACCGGTACCCAATATCCATCAAATGCCGCATCAGGTCTTCGGATTTTTCTATCCGGTCATTTTCAACATATAAAACAGGCTTGTTTTTGGTGATAATTTTCTCGGCGCCCTTGATAATCTCCAGCTCCATACCTTCAGCGTCAATTTTTATAGTGTGAACCACGTCAAAATAGCAAAGATCGTCGAGAGGAATGATTTCCCTGACAAATCCGCCGGTGGCCTGCGACAGGCTATCCATGGAAACGCCACCAAAATTTCCCTCTACAGAATAATCAATATCGGGAATAATCAATTCTGACCGCTTATCACCATTGGCACAATTCTGTGCATCCACATTTACCAATGAATTCAAGGCCAGGTTGGCGCAAAGATTTTGAAAAACTATTGGCTGCGGTTCAATGGCAAGCACTCGTCCCTTCGGACCTATATGTTTTGCGATCGAGACCGTATGAGCACCAATATTGGCACCAACTTCAATAACAAACTGGCCAGGCCGTGTAATCTGTCTGATAGTGCCCCATTCCAGCTCGGAAAATTCTCCGTACATTATAAGGGCACGGCCCATATATTGGTCATTATAGTTCGCGAGATACATGCCGTGCCGACCCCTCACCAGCTTGTAAAAACCCCCAATATCTTCAACCTGGCCAGACTGCTCCACATGACACTCCGTTATGCTGCTGGGCACAGCTTTTCACAACCGCTGATGAATGACCAGTGCAAAGACCCTCGTTACCCTTACATATCAGGAGGAGATGGGAATCAATTTCGTATGTTACCTTAAAGTAACATTCTGATAATCAATTCTTAATTATTGAAGAACTATTTATGAGGTGAGCGAAGAATATCCATAACCCGCGAGAAACGACTCCATAGTGATGAACGTCCGATCAACCTGAATATGGTCTTTGGGAGAACAGGTGGGAAAAGAGCGAAAGGATCAAATCCGTCATTTTGAGACTTGGTTGCGAACAAACCGGCCCTGCTTCCTAATGAAGCAAACCTTATCCATTCGTTAACCGGGTATTAAGGGAGGAATGTTATACTCCACCCATCGATACAGCCGTAAGAGCTCCCTTCTTGTCTGTGTTGAATAAAGCCGCCCCCCACCCCCCGGGGGCGGCTTGGTTTTGGGCTGGTCAATCCTTGGCTAAAACCCCCGGCGACCGGTAAAGGGCTTGCCGGTAATGAGCGTAATCAGATGAGCTGCCATCAGAAAAATAATGATCAATCCTATAAACTGCAAAGCATTATAGGGAACCAATTGGGGATCAAGTGAGTCTCGGGACTGTCTGCTTTTCCAGTTTGACCAACCGGCCAAAGCGGCGCCGGCCAGCAGAATCATGATCGTTGTCTCCAAATTGAGAACCATCAACTAAACACCTTCACCCAATTCCATACTGTCAGGATCTTGTGATATTTTCATTGATAGAGACTCCATAATGGATATCAACGCATACTCCAGTCGCGCCATATCATTTGCAGTCTCGATTCCAATATCACACCAGGTTTTGTTTCGTTCCCGGTAAAGGACCAGAAAAGCCACCGCGGCCTTCAATATGGCATAAAGGGCAGCAATATCCCTACTGCCAACCTCTCGTTTCCGCTCATCAACCACAGCAATACCGCCATCGAGTCGGGGAAGATTACGCAGTTCCAACTTGGTATCAGAAAACATGGATAAAAGCCCCTGGCGCAACATGCGATCTGATGCCACCGCCCGACCAAAGCTAATGAGATTATCACGAAAGTCCCGGGGAGATACGGAGGCGGGATGACCTTCAAATCTGAGAATGGTCCAAATATCAGCCCTTGTTTCCACCAGAAGTGCGTCTGTTACGCCCTTTAAATTGCCAAAATAACGATAAATCAGTGGCTTGCCGATATCTGCTTTCCGGGCAAGACCATTTACCGTTAGGGCAGCCAGACCATCTCGCTCAATGAGGCTGGTTGCAGCATTCAGGATTTTCTTCTTGGTTTTTTCGCGATCTCTGGGCATCGGATCTTCCTTTAGTTACCTTAAAGTAACATAAATCTCGGCTTAAGTTCAATCTTTACCACTCTTAAAGGAGAAAAAATTGCAGGGAAATTGGCTCCCTGCAGTCATCAAACAGGGGAAAATGCACAAGCCAGTCATAGATTCAGGCCCCGATACCAGAAAATATGGCATTCAGACAAATTTCTAATTCAACAACCGAAAGTCTTTGGTTGTCCACAAGGCTGGTTTCAGATAGAAACCATTTCCAATTACGTGTCATCATTATGGCCGTAGAAAAATGGCAACAAAGCATTATCGGGATGGATTATGGCCAGAGGTCAGATAGATCATACGGTCAAGTGTAAGAACGCCAGACTCACGAGCTGGGTCGAGGAAATAGCTACGCTTTGCACGCCAGACAATATCGTCTGGTGTGACGGGTCAGAGGAAGAATATGATCGGCTCTGTGCGGAACTGGTGGAAAGCGGTACTTTTATTCCGCTGAACCCCGAGAAACGACCAGGGTCGTTCCTGTCCCGGTCAAACCCTCAGGATGTGGCCAGGGTAGAAGGCCGGACCTTCATCTGCAGCCTGAAAAAAGAGAATGCAGGACCGACCAATAACTGGTGCGACCCCGTTGAGATGAAATCCAGATTGCGCGAGCTCTTCAGTGGCGCTATGCGTGGGCGGACACTCTATGTCATACCCTTTTCAATGGGTCCCCTGGGCTCGGACATCGCCCACATTGGAGTGCAAATTACCGACAGTCCGTATGTGGTCGTTTCCATGAAAATCATGACCCGTATGGGTGGAAAAGTTCTGAGCATACTGGGCGATGGAGATTTTGTGCCTTGTCTGCATTCGGTTGGGGCACCCTTGAGCCCGGGCGAGGAAGATGTCTCCTGGCCCTGCAATACAAACAATAAATATATTGTCCATTTCCCTGAAGAGAGATCAATCTGGTCCTATGGCAGCGGTTATGGCGGCAATGCGCTGCTGGGCAAAAAATGTTTTGCCCTTCGTATTGCCTCTTCCATGGCCAGAGATGAGGGCTGGCTCGCCGAACATATGCTCATTCTGGGACTGGAATCCCCTGAAGGTGAAATCACTTATGTGAGCGCTGCTTTTCCGAGCGCCTGTGGCAAGACTAATCTCGCCATGATTATTCCACCTGCCGGATTTGAAGGCTGGAAGGCCTGGACCGTGGGTGATGACATAGCCTGGATCAAACCCGGAGAGGATGGACGGCTATATGCCATCAATCCGGAGGCGGGATATTTTGGCGTTGCCCCCGGCACATCCGAGAAAACAAATCCCCAGGCCATGAAGACTATGGAAAAAAACAGCATTTTCACAAATGTGGCCTTGACCGATGATGGTGATGTCTGGTGGGAGGGAATGACGGAAGATATCCCCGAACATCTGATCGATTGGACCGGCCAGGACTGGACCCCGGATTGTGGTAGGCCGGCGGCCCATCCCAATGCACGCTTCACGGCCCCCTTATCCCAATGTCCGAGTGCCGACCCGGCCTGTGACGACCCGAAGGGTGTGCCGATCAGTGCTTTTATATTCGGCGGTCGATTAAGCACAACCTAC
>JACZYI010000226.1 GCA_022571175.1 Pseudomonadota bacterium | reverse complement strand
GGAACCTATTTGCACCCAGTATAATCCGGTGGGGGATGGCGCAGGCCTGAAGGGCGGCACCAGGCTTTCCGGCTCGGGGTCCATCTCGGATTCAGGCTCAGGCGCAAGCACTGGAGCCTCAGGCTCCGGTTCAGGCTCCGGTTCTGGTGACAATTCGGGCAAGACCGAGGGAGACTCGCCCAACAGCACCACCCGTCTTCGGGTCACGGGGTCCAGCAGCAGAATGCGTTCAAACAGGGCGACCAGACCCTCCTGCTCAAGGCCCTCATAGAAGGACGCGGCCACAAAAGCAGCGCGCTCGGGGTTGCCCGCAAGCGCGTGGAGAATAGCCAGATTGCGCACATGCTGACGGTCAACACGTCCCTGGCGGTCCATATCTTCCATAAGGGCAATGCCCGCGGCAAAATCGCCAGAGAGCCCAAAGGAGAGCGCCAGATTATTCATCACCTGCACGTCATTGGCGCGGAGATCAAGCGCGCGCATATAGGTGATCTGCGCGATTTCATGCTGTCCTTCCAAATCCAGCAAAACGCCAAAGATATTCAGAACATCCGCATCCCTGCCCTCGGTTGCGAGAAAATTTTTCAGCAGGATGCGGGCTGAACGGGTCTCGTTTGAACGTATGAGCCCCACCGCCACACCGGCCGCAGCCTCGCCATTATCGGGGGCCAGCTCAAAGGCCAGACCATAGCCCCGCCGGGCCAGATTATAGGCCGATGCCCCTTCATAGACCCGCGCCAGGCCCAGTTGGGCCTCAAGATTATCCGGGTTTTCGCTGACCACATGGGCATAAAGCCTGAGCGCAGAGGTCAGGTCGCCCGCATCTTCAAACCCTGCCGCCAGCGTAATCATGGATTCTTCGGTAAGCTCGGTATTCGGTATCTGGCCCCTTAGAATTGCAGTCTCGCTCACGCCGCCGTCATCGCCGCCAAAAAATCCACAGCCCGACAACAGACCCGCGAGCAGAATCATCATCAAGGATTTTTTCATCACCATGCCAGTACCCGGAAGGCCTATGCCAAATCTCACCTGGCCCTGAGTATAGCGCCGAATGCGCCAGAAAAAAGCGCGAAATCATCCCCTAAATTTTTAGTTAAATGGCACGCGCCTGATCATGAATTTGACACCCCTCTGCTGTAGTCTCAAAACTGGCACAGACTATAACTGGCGGAGGCATCGGAAGGACGCCGAGAGATGAAAATTCAACCCACCATAAACACCCTGCGGACTGGCCTGGCCAATGGTATCCGCAAATTCAAGTCGGTGGCAAAAGTGATATATTTGAGACAACGCAAAAGTCATGGCCATGGCAAAACCGAGTGGGACGGTACCCGCCTGGTAAGGGATACGGATTCCCGGGCGCAGCATGAGCATATGGGAAAACATTTCGATTTTTTTGTCTAGGCTTATTGGCTCAAGACTTGCCTTCCGACTGTTCCACAATCTTCTCTGACAAAAGCACCGCTATTTCCTCACGGCTCAAACCCATCTCCCCAAGCACCAGGCATGTATGCTCGCCCGGCACGGGCGGTGGCAGATCGAGCGCCGTCTTGGACCGGCTGAAGGCAGGCGTCGGGGCCACTTGCCTCAGGCCATCCTTTTCCAGATAAACCTCGCGGGCCTTCATTTGAGGGTGGTTAACGGATTCGCTCATGGTCAATACCGGGGTCAGGCAGGCATCTCCGGCTCCGCCAAGCTCTGCCCATTGATCGCGTGTTTTCAACTTTATGCGTGCCGCCATCAGGTTTGTTTGCTCCGGCCATTTATCCCGCTCCATCTGGGCCTGCATAATCGCCTCATCCTCCAGCCCCAGTAATTCAATCAAGGCCTGATAAAATTGCGGCTCCAGCGCGCCCACCGCCAGATATTTTCCGTCGGCGCATTCATAACTGCGATAAAAAGGGGCCGCACCATCCAGAAGATTATCGCCGCGTTGCTCGCTCCAGAGCCCCATGGAAGCCAGCGAGTGCATGAGCGTCATCATCAGCGCCGAGCCTTCAATCATGGCCACATCCACCACCTGACCCTTGCCGCTGGTTTTTACTTCCAGCAATGCCGCCAGCATGCCAAAGGCCAGCATCAGGCCGCCGCCGGCAAAGTCCGCCACCAGATTCAAGGGCAGCACCGGTGGCTGGTCCTGGTTGCCAATGGCGGCCAGCACACCCGATAGGGCAATATAATTGATGTCATGACCGGCAGATTTGGCCAGTGGACCCTGGTGGCCCCAACCGCTCAAGCGCCCATAGACCAGCCGCGGATTGAGAGCCAGACATTCCTCCGGGCCTAGACCCATGCTTTCCATCACCCCCGGACGGTAGCTCTCGGTGAGGCCATCAGCGCCCGTCACAAGTTTGAGCGCCAAGGTCCTGCCCCGGTCCGATTTCAGGTCAATCAGGATGGATTTCCGGCCCCGGTTCAAGAGGTCTTTACGGGGCTCAGGCAAGGGTGAGACCGGCCTTCCGGGTCGGTCGATGCGGATAACCTCAGCGCCCAGGTCGGCCAGCAGCATGGCCGCAAAAGGTGCCGCTCCAAGGCCTGCAAATTCAATTATTTTCAGGTTTTGGAGCGGACCCATCAGTAGTGTGTAATCAGTTTATCAGATGGAACGGAAAATCCACCGAGCCCATATAGTTGCCAATGGCGTCTTCAAACACGTCAAAATCGTTGACGGGATAGGTGGCCCAGATGTCATAGACCCAATTGCCGAAGGCTACGGCAATTGTCTGGGTTATATGATCACTGTCAAAACCATCGCTGCCCGCGTGATGAAAATAGAATGAGCGCGCCACCATGGTTGATTTTCCAGTCATATCGTCGGAATATTCCAGTAGCTGCTCGTCAAACAATTCGGCACTGGGCATATTGTTCATGAGCGCATAATACATGGCGAGATCGGT
>JACZYI010000225.1 GCA_022571175.1 Pseudomonadota bacterium | reverse complement strand
GTGCCATCGTGCTCACCCATCGCCAGCGTCCGGGTGTGCGCCGCCAGAAAATATCAGACCAGATCAGGCGCACTGCCAATGAGGCGGTTGAATTGAAGCACATCAAACCGGGGCAGGGGATCTAGGCATGGAAATCACACTCGCACATTATCTGGTGGTGGCTGCGGTTCTCTTTACCTTGGGTGTGTTCGGCATTTTTCTCAACCGCAAGAATGTCATTATTATCCTGATGTCCATTGAGCTGATGCTGTTGGCTGTGAACATCAATCTGGTGGCCTTTTCCAGTTTCCTGAACGATTTGACCGGCCAGATTTTCACCATGTTTGTTTTGACTGTGGCGGCTGCTGAAGCGGCCATCGGGCTGGCAATTCTTGTAACTTATTTCCGTCGCCGCGGCTCGATTGCAGTCGAAGACATCAATGTGATGAAGGGCTGAGTTGTATGTACAAGTTTATCGTCTTTCTGCCACTGGCGGGATTTTTGATAGCCGGGCTGTTTGGGCGTTTTGTGGGCAAGCGCGGCAGTCAGATTATCACTTCAGGGCTCTTGTCGGTCTCGGCGGTGCTCTCGATCATCGCTTTTTGGGATGTGGCGATTATGGGCGCCGCCAGCCAGACCATTCATGTGGCGAGCTGGGTCTCATCGGGTGATCTGTCTTTTTCCTGGGCCTTCAAGATTGACACCCTGACGGTGGTCATGCTGGTGGTGGTGACGGTCATCTCCGCGCTTATACATATCTATTCCATCGGTTATATGGACAACGACCCGTCGAACCCACGCTTTTTTGCCTATCTCTCGTTTTTTACTTTTTGCATGCTGATGCTGGTGACCGCGGATAATCTAGTGCAAATGTTCTTCGGCTGGGAGGGAGTTGGGCTGGCGTCCTATTTGCTGATCGGCTTCTGGTACAAACGCCCGAGCGCCAATGCGGCTGCCATCAAGGCATTTCTGGTGAACCGGGTGGGCGATTTCGGCTTTATGCTGGGTGTGCTCGCCATATTCCTGGTGTTTGGCTCGGTCCAGTTTGATGTCATTTTTGCCGCTGCCCCGGACCAAGTGGGCGCAAGTTTCACATTTCTGGGCATGGAGATGGATGTGCTCACCACCATCTGCCTGTTGTTGTTCATAGGGGCCATGGGCAAATCGGCCCAGTTGGGCCTGCATGTGTGGCTGCCAGATGCCATGGAGGGGCCAACCCCGGTCTCGGCGCTCATTCATGCCGCAACCATGGTGACGGCGGGAGTCTTTATGGTGGTGCGCATGTCGCCCCTGTTTGAGCTCTCCCCTTTCGCGCTCGAAGTTGTGACCCTGGTGGGGGCGGGCACCGCATTTTTTGCCGCCTCGGTGGCCCTGGTGCAAACCGACATCAAGCGTGTGATCGCCTATTCCACCTGTTCGCAGCTCGGCTATATGTTTTTTGCCATTGGCATTGGCGCTTACGGCGCAGCAATTTTCCACCTCTTCACCCATGCTTTTTTCAAGGCACTTTTATTCTTGGGCTCGGGCTCGGTCATTCACGCCTTTTCTGACCAGCAGGACATGCGAAAAATGGGTGGCGTCTATACCATGATACCGCTCACCTATCTGCTGATGATCGTGGGCACGCTGGCTTTGACCGGCATCTGGCCCTTTGCGGGCTATTTCTCAAAAGACATGATTATCGAAGCGGCCTTTTCAGCCCCCGGTTCGGTGGGCGAATTTGCCTTTATGATGGGCATTGCGGCCGCTTTCATGACGGCATTTTATTCCTGGCGTTTGATTTTCATGACCTTTCACGGGAAACCCCGCGCCAGCGAAAAAATCCTCTCGCATATTCATGAAGCGCCCGCCTCCATGATGGTGCCGCTTATGCTGCTGGCGGTGGGCGCGATCACGGCGGGATTTATCTTTGACGGACTGTTCATAGGCGAGGGGCGGGATGCCTTTTGGCGCGCGTCCATTTTCCTCGAAGGGGAAGATATTATTGAGAGCGCCCATCATATACCGCTATTCGTCAAACTCTTGCCGCTGATTGTGAGTATTGCCGGTTTTATGCTGGCCTGGCTGTTTTATATCCGAAGGCCCAATCTGCCGGGCCAGGTGGCTGGCGCCTTCAAGGGGTTACACAGCTTTCTTCTCCATAAATGGTATTTTGACGAGCTTTATGATCTCTTGTTTGTGCGCCCGGCTTTCCGGTTCGGGCACTGGCTCTGGAAAAAAGGCGACGAGGGTACCATCGACAGATATGGACCGGATGGCGTCTCTGCCAGCGTTATGCGGTTGGCCACAAAAATCCGGGCCATGCAGACCGGCTATGTTTATCATTATGCTTTTGCCATGCTCATCGGCGTGGCGGGATTTGTCACCTATATCATCTTCATGAAGGGGGGTTCCTAGGCCATGGTGAACCTGCCCATCCTTTCCATGTTGCTGATTATCCCCCTGATCGGGGCAGTATTGATCCTGGTCATCCGCGGTGAGCAGGAAATCGTCAACCGGAATTCTCGGCATATGGCGCTCTGGGCCACTGTTGGCACCTTCCTGATGTCGCTGTTAATGTGGATCAATTTTGATACCACCACTGCCGAGTTCCAGTTTGTGGAAAAGAACAACTGGATTGGCGACAGCATTTCCTATCACCTGGGTGTGGATGGCATATCCCTGCTGTTTGTGATTTTGACCACCTTCCTGATGCCAATCTGTATTCTGGCCAGCTGGACTTCGATTCAAACCCGGGTCAAGGAATTCATGATCGCCTTTTTGGTGCTGGAAACGCTGATGATTGGCGTTTTTTCCTCGCTTGACTTGTTCCTCTTTTACATTTTCTTCGAAGGCGGACTGATCCCCATGTTCCTGATTATCGGTATCTGGGGCGGGGCCGGGCGTGTCTATGCCTCCTACAAGTTTTTCCTCTATAC
>JACZYI010000224.1 GCA_022571175.1 Pseudomonadota bacterium | reverse complement strand
AAATACAAGGAAGGGGACGAAGAGCGGTTCCGCTTTCACGCCCAGACCACCGACAAGCTTCTTATTTTTGCCTCCAACGGTCGCTTTTATACCATTGGAGCCGATAGATTGCCCGGTGGTCGGGGTTTCGGGGAACCCATCCGCCTGATGCTGCATCTTGATAATGATGAAGATATCGTTGGATTATTCCCCCATCGTCCGGGGGACAAGGTGATTGTTGCCTCGTCCGCCGGAAAGGGTTTTATCGCTGATGCCGACAATCTGCTGGCCCAGACCCGCCAGGGAAAGCAGGTCATGAATTTACCCAAGGGAATTCGTGCCAAAGTTTGTCTGCTAGCAGAGGGGGATCATGTGGCGGTTATGGGGGGCGAGAAAAAGCTGCTGATTTTCCCCACCAAAGAAATGACCACACTCTCCAGGGGTCAGGGCGTGGTCTTGCAGAAATATAAAAAGGGCGGCCTGTTTGATGTAAAATGTTTCAATCTGGCAGAAGGACTGAGCTGGACCATGGGTGGGGCCCAAGGCCGTATCCGAACAGAATTTGAGCTCGATATGTGGCTGGGCAAGCGCGGCAATGTGGGGCGACGTCTGCCCAGGGGCTTCCCCAATCGAAAAAGCTTTGATTGAAACTGAAACTGATGTTTCGCTGTTTGTGCAGACCGGATTTCGCCTTCAGGCAAGAGAATCTAGGCGATTTTTCGCGCCACCTTCACCATCTCCGGGGCGGCGGCTCTGGAGTCTGCATAATGTAATTTTTGACAGGCCTTGGCCGCCAATCGGGATGCGTCATACTGATTCAGATCGCGGGTGATGCCCATGTCTTCCATTAGATCCTCTGACATATTCTCCGGATTTTGGCCGTTTTTTTTGTCCGTTGGTGAAATAAAATATCCTGGTCATTTTCCCATTGGGGAGAAATTATCGGCTAATGATTAATGATTAATGACGATGATGATTAGCCGCCAAAAATGACTCCGGGTAGCCAGGTGGCAAGCGCTGGAAAGAGTGCAAGAAGTCCGAGCGCCAAAACTTGAATAGCCACAAAAGGCACCACGCCTTTATAGAGATGTTTGGTGGTGACCTCTGGCGGCGCCACACTTCTTAGATAAAAGAGCGCAAAGCCAAAAGGAGGCGTCAGGAAGCTGGTTTGCAAATTAATGGCCATCATGATCCCGAGCCAGATGGGATCAAAGCCCATCACCATCAGTACCGGGGCCACTATGGGCACCACCACGAAGGTAATTTCGATAAAGTCCAGGAAAAATCCCAGCAGGAACATCACCATCATCACTACGATAATGGCCATAACAGGCCCGCCTGCGAGCTCGGTCAGAAAGTCAGCCACCAGAATGTCGCCGCCAAACCCCCTGAAAACCAGCGAAAAAAGTGTCGCACCCATCAAAATGACAAAGACCATGGTGGATATACGAACCGTGGCAGTGAGCACCTGCTGGAGAATGTTCGCGCGCCGGGTTGCGAGCAGCGAACGCCAGAACCCGTAGGCGAAAACCAGAGAGAGCAGACCCGCCAGGATCAACACTGGCATCCCGGGTCTTGACTCATGAGAAAAAGAGATCACCAGCAAAGCCATGAACGCCAGAAGCCCATACGCGGCGGGTCCCCTGAATTTGCGCTCGAACCGGATTCCGGCCAGAAGAATCGCACCCGTGGCACCCACAGCTGCGGCCTCGGTCGGGGTTGCAACGCCGGTCAGAATGGAGCCGAGAACCGTTAAAATCAAAATGATCGGCGGGAAAAAAGCCCGAAACAAGCCACCAAATTCCGGCACTAAATCGTCTCTTGGTTGGTACGGGGGGGCCTTTTCCGGGTGAAAGAAGGCAACGCTCGCCTGATAGATAAGATAAAGAATAACCAGGCCGAGCCCGGGCAGGAGGGCACCAGCAAAAAGGTCACCCACGGTCAGGGCATCCACGGAAAAGACGCCCATCTGCCGCTGGGCTTGCTGCCAAGCGCCAGAAAGCTGGTCGGTTAGAAGTACCAGCACGATGGAGGGTGGAATAATCTGGCCCAAAGTCCCGGCGGCACAGATGGAACCAGCCGCGAAGGCGGGGTCGTACCCGCGTTTGAGGAGTGTGGGCAGCGACAAAAGCCCCATAGTGACCACAGCCGCACCAACAATGCCGGTTGAGGCCGCAAGAAGCGCTCCCACCACGGTTATGGACATGCCCAAGCCACCGCGCACATTCCGCAGAAGCTGCGCCATGGCGTTCAGAAGGTCTTCCGCAACCTTTGATTTTTCCAGGAACGCACCCATGGCGATAAACAAGGGTACGGCCAGCAAAACATCATTCAACATGATGCCAAAAATACGCTCGGGGAAAAGTGCCAGATAATCCAAGTCCAGCACCCCCACCGGCATCTCGAAAACTTCCCCAATTCCGATTGCCAACAGCGCGAACAAAATGGAAATTCCGGCCAGGGTAAAAGCAACCGGATAGCCCAGCATAAGCGCTCCGAACAGCGTCGCGAACATCATCAACAGGAGCACGCTTTCCAGTTCCATGGCTTTATGACCTGCTCTTGAATAACAACAATCCGCTTCGAATAAGCAGCACCAGGGCTTGCAAGCTCAACAGAAAAGCAAACAGCAAAATAAAACTTTTGAGCAAAAAAACCGCCTGCAGGCCCGAGGTCTCAACCGAGCCTTCCAGAATTCTCCAGGAACCACTGACATAAGGCCAGCCAGCCAGCCAGACCAGAATGAGCACCGGCGTCAAAAAGAAAACGGTGCCAAAGAAATTTACCTTTGACTGGAATCTTTCGTCTGCTTGCCCATAAAAAATATCCACCCGCACATGGGCATCGACTTGCAAGGTATAGCCAGCACCGCCCAGGAAAATTAGACTGTTGATATAAAGCACCAGTTCCTGCAGCTCGATAG
>JACZYI010000041.1 GCA_022571175.1 Pseudomonadota bacterium | reverse complement strand
AGCGCCTCCGGCCGTCCGCGGCGCTTCACGCGAAGATATTGAAGCCCCCGTCCACGTATAAAATCTGCCCGGTGATGCCCGAGGAAAGCGAGCTGGCCAGAAAACAAGCCGTGTTGGCGATTTCCTGGGGGGTGATGTTGCGCTTGAGCGCGGAATAAGTGGCGGCGTTGTGGAGCAAATCCAGGAAATCGGTGATTCCGGAGGCGGAAAGTGTGCGCACCGGCCCCGCTGAAATGGCATTGACGCGAATATTTTTTACTCCGAGATCATAGGCAAGATATTTGACGCTGGACTCCAGAGCTGCCTTGGCCAGCCCCATCACGTTATAATGGGGTACAACCCTTTCCGAGCCCGCATAAGAGAGTGTGAGCATGGCGCCGCCGTCTTCCATCAGGGCCTCTGCCCTCCGGGCCACGGCGGTGAAGGAATAGCAGGAAATATTCATGGTCATCAGAAAATTATCAACACTGGTGTCAATATAGCGACCGCGCAACTCATTCTTGTCAGAAAATCCAATTGCGTGAACCAGAAAATCGAGCGTACCCCATCGCTCTTTTAAAAAATCAAAAACCGCATCGATGGATTTATCATCGGTCACGTCACAGGAAAGAACCAGGTCCGAACCCACTTCGGCAGCCAGCGGCCGCACCCTTTTTTCCAGAGCTTCACCCTGAAAAGTAAAGGCGAGCTCGGCGCCATGCCTTGCTGCTTCCCGCGCAATGCCCCAGGCCAGAGACTTGCCATTGGCAACGCCCATTATGAGACCACGTTTTCCGTTCAACAATGCTTCAGCTTCTGACATGAGAACCCCTTACCGAACAATATTTGTGACCATCCTACACATTGGCTTTTAACGGTCAATGCTCAGAGCCACCTGGTGGTGACGAGCATAAGCGGCATTGATCTGTGCCCCCAGAATAAAACCAATGCTGACCACGAAAAAGAATAATTGTGCGATCAAAACTCCGGCCAGGCTTCCATAGGTGATATCAAAATCCCTGGCCAGCTTGAGATAGCTTGAAAAACCTGAAGCTGTCCCGGTCCAGACAAGGAGTGTGACCAAAGCACCGGGCGCGTAAAATCTTTTGGGAAACATGCTGGTTGGCGAGAGCGCAAAATACATGCCGTATAGGGCCAGGAACAAAATGAGCGGGCTGATGCCAAAACGGGCCCAGGCCCAAATGCTGTAAACCATTTCGGGAATAGCGATGAAGTTGTTGAGTGTGGCGATAACAACCGGGCCAATCACCAGCAAAGTCATGGCGATAAGAATAAAAGTTGCGGCAATTATCACCACCGCCATGCTCTCGAGCCGGGAGCGCCAGACCGCCTTTTTATGTTCCGCACCATAGGCGTTGACAACCGCATAGCGGGCTGCTTCCACGCCCGAGGCGGCAATCCACATGGCAAAGAGAATAGAGAGCGTTAAAATTTCGCCGCCGGTATTTTGCAAAATTCCGTTTATGGGGCCATCAACAATGCCCGAGACCCTTTCCGGTAAATTCTCAAGAATAAACCGGATGCCCTCCTGCCCCCTTTCCGTTTGTCCGATGAAACCGGAGAGCGCCACCAGAAAAATGAGAAAAGGAAAAAAAGCCAACATGCCCAGGAAGGCCATATTGCCAGCATTGGCCATGCCACCATGCCGGTAAAATCTTGTAAAGGCCTCAGCCACGAGGCTCAGATGTCGTTGCAGGACGGCAGGAATTTGAAATGAAGATTCAGGTTGATCGATCATGATCTATTTGAATTTTTTTCTGACCGAATAGCCATGTGTTTCCCGCCACTCCTTGATTACGGCTTCCAGATCGGGGTCGTGGGATTCGGGCAAGGTTATTTTAAGCGTTATATACTGATCGCCGGATTTTGCGCCATGCTGAATACCTTTGCCCTTCAAACGCAATCTCTTGCCACTTGACGTCCCTTTTGGAATTTTAACGCTGACCGCGCCCCGCACCGTTGGCACAGATATTTTTGCACCAAGAATGGCTTCATCAATGGTGATCGGCAATTCCAGAAAGATGTTATTTTCCACTCGTTCGAAATAGAGGTGCGGGGCCACATGCACGCGGATCAGCGCGTCTCCGGCACGAGAACCCGCGAAGCCTTTTTGCCCCTGTCCACTGAGCCGGATTTGCTGACCATCATTTACGCCAGCAGGAATTTTGACACTCAGGGTTTTGCCATTTCTCAGAGTCAGATTTTTGGTCATGCCGAGCGCGGCGTCGAGAAAGGAAATGGTCAGGTTATAGCTGACATCGTTGGTTCGCCCGCGAGTTTTTTTTGCCTTGGCGGACTTGGCAGATTTTTTCTTGGACCGGCCAAAGCCGAAAATATCTGAAAAGAAATCTTCAGGCCCACCCGAAAAATCAAAGGATGCACCCCCCTGTCTCTGCTGTTCGGCAGCGCGGGCAAAAATATCCT
The DNA here is from genome assembly GCA_022571175.1 of Pseudomonadota bacterium. Taxonomy (GTDB): domain Bacteria; phylum Pseudomonadota; class Alphaproteobacteria; order Sphingomonadales; family SMXR01; genus JACZYI01. The sequence goes on along the minus strand of JACZYI010000041.1, from coordinate 9,226 downwards.
CATAGTTGGCATAACCGCCCGCCTGCCTGGCTCCGGCACCAGCAAAAGGTGCGCGCTTGGTCCCTGAATCATCAATCTCGCCACGGTCATAGCGAGCGCGCTGTTTGGCATCACCAAGGATGGCATAACAGGCAGAAACTTCTTTGAAGCGATCCGAGACTTTGTCGTTATCCAGGTTTCGGTCAGGGTGAAGATCTTTGGCGAGCTTGCGATAAGACCGTTTTATATCACTTTGGCTGGCATCCCTCGCCACACCCAAAACCGAATAAAGATTCTTTGCCATATTGTGAAATGCCATTTTGCCTCGACCGGTTTCGTTTATAACGGTAAATATAGCGGAAGGGAATTCACCTTGGTAAATTTGTAGGACCATGATTATGAAGTCCAAAGAATTTGAAGTGCCGTTCAGGCGATTTGGCGAGTGGATGGCGTTGGCTGAAGAGAAAGAACCGGGCCTGGCGAATGCTGTGAGTATGGCCACAGTGGATGAGCAGGGTCGTCCATCGCTGCGCATGGTATTGCTTAAAGGCTGGGATGAAACCGGTTTTGTTTTTTACACTAATCTCGGTTCTCGCAAGTCGCGTGACCTGGAGGGCAATAACCGGGTTGCGCTGCTGCTTTACTGGAAAAGCCTGAACCGTCAGATACGGATTGAAGGCCCGGTCAGCCTGGTCGATGATCAGGAGGCCGATGATTATTTCAAATCCCGGCCCAGGGAGGCCCGTATCGGTGCCTGGGCATCAAGGCAGTCTGAAGTTCTGGATGGGTGGTTCAAGTTGGAAAAAGCGGTGGCAAAATACGCGGCTAAATTTGGCATTGGGGAAATTCCACGACCGGATTTCTGGTCGGGATATCGCCTGAAGCCCGAGGCTATTGAATTTTGGAGCCAGGGAAAATTTCGGCTTCATAAACGAGAACTCTTTACCGCCACTCCTGATAACCGCTGGCGAGTGGAGACCCTTTATCCATGACCATTCATCAAACCATAGATCCGGCTAAAGCTGCGCCCCTGATGAAGACAGCGGCCATCGCCTCAGTGCTTGTTGCCACGGTACTGATTGTTGCCAAGGCCATTGCCTGGGCTATGTCTGGCTCTGTGGCCATGTTGGGTTCGCTGGTTGATTCGGGCCTGGACCTGATGGCCTCGCTTACCAATCTGTTTGCGGTCCGGATAGCGCTGGTACCGCCCGATGAAGACCACCGCTTTGGTCACGGCAAGGCAGAACCGATAGCGGGTCTGTTTCAGTCATCTATTATTCTGGGATCGTCGGTTTTTTTGCTGCTCCAGTCCGGTAGCCGGTTGATGAACCCGGTGGTTCCGGATAATTCAGAAATTGCCATTGGCGTATCTGTGTTGGCCATTCTGTTGACTTTCGCGCTTGTCACCTATCAGCGCCATGTGGTCTCAAAAACAGGCTCGGTGGCCATTTCCGCCGATCGTTTGCACTATACCGGGGATTTACTTCTGAACCTGGGCGTGATTGTTGCCCTTCTGATTTCTGCGATAACGGATTATGCCTGGGTCGACGGGCTGTTTGGTATCCTCATTGCAATCTTCATTGCCCGGCAAGCGATCAAGATTTTCAGACAATCCATTGATATGCTGATGGACAAGGAATTCAATCAGCCGGACCGGGACCGTATTTTTGAACTGGTTATGGGCAATGATCATGTGCACGGTCTGCATGACCTGAAAACCCGGCAAAGCGGAATTTCGAGCTTCATTCAGATGCATATTGAACTGGACCCGGCACTCTCGCTCTTCGATGCTCACCATATTGCCGATGAAGTTGAGGCGACAGTGGGTGAAGCCTTCTCCGGGGCTGAAATTATTATCCACACCGACCCCTTCGGATTGGAAGACCCGGATCACACCTTGAGCGAGGCCCATCGACCGGTAGATAAAGACAGATCTGATAATAAAGATTAAAAGACCCATTCAAACCATGGGAGACCGGTCGTGAAAACACCCTTTTATCAACTGGATGCATTCACCAGAAAAGCTTTTGGTGGCAACCCGGCTGCGGTTTGCCCGCTGGAGAAATGGCTTGACGATGATCTGCTGCTGGCCATCGCGCGCGAAAATAATCTTTCAGAAACGGCGTTCACGGTCCGGGACCGGTCTGATAATGACACGGATTTTCATTTGCGCTGGTTTACACCGGGTGGTGAGGTTGATCTCTGTGGACATGCTACCTTGGCGGCGGGTTATGTCATGCTCGAGATTTTAAAGCTTCAGGATCAGGTGGTGAGCTTCTCCAGTCGCTCAGGCCCACTGGGTGTCTCGCGCGATGGTGACAAGCTGATGCTGGATTTTCCGAACCGGAAGCCTGCACCGGCAGCACCGCCCAAAGCCCTTGCCTCTGCCCTGAATATACAGCCTCGGGACATTCTTCTGGGCGCTGATAATTATTTACTTGTTTACGGCTCGAGTGATGAGGTGCTTGAGCTCAAGCCCGATTTCCCGCGTCTTCTTGCCTGTGGCGCATTCGGGTTTCTGGCCACCGCACCGGGCGAGGATTGCGATTTTGTCTCACGCTGTTTTTTCCCCCATTGGCAGATTGACGAAGATCCGGTCACGGGCTCTGCCCATTGCACCTCGGGGCCTTATTGGGCGGAGAAGTTGGGTAAACCAGAGCTTTTTGCCCGGCAAATATCGGTGCGCGGTGGCGAGCTCTGGCTCCGGGTAAGTGATGATCGGGTCGCTATCAGCGGCCATGTGGTGCCGGTCATTGAAGGCACCTTAACCCTGTGAATTCATTTCATCTCAGTCCGGATAATCCATGCCAATATCCACGGCAGGGGCCGATTGGGTAATACGTCCGACCGAGATATAGTCAACGCCGGTCTTTGCAATGTCGTGAATGGTCTCAAGCGTGACGCCACCCGAAGCTTCGAGCCTGGCCCGGCCATTGGAGATGGCGACCGCTTCGGCGAGTTTATCCAGAGACATGTTGTCCAGCAAAAGATGACTGGCATTGGCGGCAATCGCGTCCTTCCACTTATCGAGGGTATCGCACTCCACTTCGATTTTTTCAAAGCCGGCAAGCCGCGCTGCCTTGATGGCGTCTTCTATAGTGCCAGCAACAGCCAGATGATTGTCTTTAATCAGGATGGCATCATAAAGCCCCATGCGATGATTTTGAGCGCCCCCCATCAGAGTTGCATGTTTTTCCAGCAAGCGCAGTCCCGGCGTGGTTTTGCGCGTGTCCAGCAGCACTGTATCTGTGCCCTCAATCGCTTTCACATAGCTGCGGGTAAGTGTGGCGATGCCCGATAAATGCTGAAGGATGTTGAGGGCCGTGCGCTCGGCTGCCAGCAAGGCTCGGGCATTTCCCTGAACCCGCATCAAACAGTCTCCGGCAGTGGCGGACTTTCCGTCTTCCATGAGAATTTTGCAGACGGCCCCCGGATCCAGCTTGGTAAATACTAGCGCCGCTATGGAAAGACCCGCGATCACCAGCTCTTGCCGCGCGTTCAAATTGGCGGAGAGAACGTCTCGCTCGCCAATCAGTGCTTGCGAAGTGACATCGCCCGAGCCCAAATCCTCCTCAATCCAAAGATCGATTAGCCGTTCCAGGTCATTATGTGGCAAGGGCATAGGATGATTAGCGTGCGATCGTCGAGATGTCCCCGACCGCCATGGATTTTGGAGACATGTCCATCATCCGTTTCAGTGGCTTCAAGGCGCGCACTCGGGTCAATTCATCCACTGTGATTTCAGGCGTCAGGTCACGAAGCGCCAAATAGAGTTTTTCAATGCTGTTCAGTCCCATGAAGGGGCAAATGTTACAATTGCAGTTTCCATCCGCACCGGGAGCACCGATGAAGGTTTTCTCGGGAGACTCTTTCTGCATCTGGTGCATGATATGGGGTTCGGTGGCAATAATGAAGGTTCTGGCGCTATGGCTCTCGGTGTATTTCAAAATCGAAGAGGTTGATCCCACATGGTCTGCATAATCCAGGATTTGAGCCGGACATTCCGGGTGGGCCACAACCGGGGCACCGGGATGGCGAGCCATCAGCTTGATAAGCTCGCGCTCGGAAAATTGTTCATGCACGATGCAGGCTCCTTCCCAGAGCAGCATATTGCGTCCGGTTATTTTAGAGAGATAAGCGCCCAGGTGACGATCCGGGGCGAATAATATTTTCTGGTCTTTCGGAATTTGCCGGATAATGGCTTCGGCATTTGATGAGGTCACGATTATGTCCGAGTGCGCTTTCACTGCGGCCGAGCAATTCACATAGGTGAGCGAAATATGGTCGGGATGGGCGCGCCTGAAGGCAGCAAATTTTTCTGGTGGACAGCTATCTTCCAGGCTGCAGCCCGCTTTCATGTCCGGCACCACCACTTTTTTTCCGGGGCTCATGATTTTGGCCACCTCAGCCATAAATCTCACGCCACAAAAAGCAATCACATCTGCATCAGTGGCGGCTGCTTTGCGTGACAAATCGAGGGAATCTCCGACGAAATCGGCAATATCCTGAATTTCCGGAGTCTGATAGTAATGGGCCAGAATGACAGCATTCTGTTCCTTTTTCAGTCGGGTAATTTCAGCCAGCATATCCAGGGACGGGTCTACCGCTCCCGGGGGTATGGGTGTTCCTTCAAAAGCATATGCAAGTTCGGCCATCGTGATGGTTCCATAACTAACTGATCTTGGTTCCGCAAGGGGAACCAGAGCGGTTTACGATCTTCATATTATATAATCAATATGAATCAGATTTTAAGCGTGCGGTGTAAAAAAAGCATTTGCGCCATGCCCCTTCATGGTGATCTGGCCTTTTTCAGTCAAAAAGATCAGGTGCGCCAGGGCCGAGCGCGCCGCAGCCCGGTGCAATCCTTTGGGCACAGAGGCATAAGCGCTGGTGGTTATGTCCGGAAGTGAGGTTTTTCCATCCTTGACCGCCGCCATAATAAGCGCTTCACGCTCCTTTCGTTGTTTAATCAGGCTGACCACATGGTCCTGGGGGTTTTCAATGGCCGGGCCGTGGGTTGGACGGTAAATGATATCATCACGAGCCATCAGCCTTTCAAGGCTATGCATATAATCAGCCATATTGCCGTCCGGGGGCGAGATCACCGAGGTGGCCCACCCCATCACATGGTCTCCGGTGAAAACACATTTTTCTTCTCTCAAAACAAAACACATGTGATTTGAAGTATGTCCCGGCGTGTGGAGTGCCTGGATGGTCCATTCCCCGGTTTTTACAATCTCGCCATCGGCAATGTGAATATCCGGCTCGAATTTCAGATCCACACCTTCCTCAACGAAAGTGTCTTCATCCTCAGCATCATTGCTGCGCCCGTGCGGACCAAAACCATAAATTGTCGCCCCGGTCTTTTCCTTCAGCAATACAGCAGCAGGGGAATGATCCACATGGGTATGGGTGACAAAAATATGGGTAATGGAGCCGTTGCACGCTGCAGCTCCCAGATTATCCACATGTGTTGATATGGCGGGGCCTGGATCAATCACCGCAATACTGTCATGCCCCACCAGAAAACTACCGGTGCCGGTATAGGTATAGGGCGACGGGTTGGGGGCAAAAAGACGACGGACAAGGTTGGACAGCCCTGAAACTTCGCCAGCGTTGGCAGTTGCATGATCTTTTGTGGCCATTGACATAAAGGAAGTTCCCGCAGTTAATCCTTAGAAAATCCATAGCGGAAAATGAGCAAAATGCCAAAGAGAAAGGCGGGTTGGGGGACCCGCCTTTCAGGTATCGAGTTACGAATGTGATAGATTAAGGAGATGAAACTCGAGATCAACAGTGCTACCTAGATCCATTAATTCCTAATATCTCCTTGATAACAGTCTCTCTATACGCAAATAGGATGCCAACTTGCAATAAACGGTTCATACAAGCCATTTTTTATCAGCATATAGTTTGGAAGTGGGAAAAAAACCACACAAATGTACTATAATGGGGCATTTTATGTATCAAATAGGAACAGTTAGGAAGGGGGATAAAAGCTGTAAAGGCTTAAAATTTTTGCGAATGACGATCCAAGCAAAACCTCAACACCACACGTATAGGGGACAAGGTTGCCATTTTTCGGGGCTAAAACCCAGTAATTTATAGGGCTGTAAAGATTCTGGTGAACCGGAAATATCGTCCCGATCCTGTCACTTCCTGCCGCATCACTGGCGTAGAGAATGGCGGCCTCTGCGGCCCCTGCTTCCAAAAAGAGAAGAGCAGCACGGGCATCAAGAGCGGGCAGTAATTTGCCCCTGGTTTCATCCCATAGGTTAAGAGCAAGGAGCATCTCAACTGCATATTGCCCAAGCGGAACATTGTCCGGGTCTCCGGTGGCAATGCGAATGATGTCCGGGTCTTGCAGAAGTTCGACAAGATTATGTGTTTCATGAGAGCGATCATTGCTAAATGCCAGAACCAGTCTGTTCCGGGCAAACGCAATCGGGGCGTCCTCTCTGAGCATCCCGCTGTCCTTGAGATGCTCATTCCATTGCTCATCAGCGGTGAGATAAATATCAGCTGGCGCTCCCTTTGCAATCTGCCGGGCCAGAACCGATGAGGACGCCAGCGAGATACGAAGCTTGGGACCATCGCTTTCTGCCAGCAGTTGATTTAAGGCTTCGAGCGCCGGACCCATGCTGGTTGCGGCAAAAATTGTAATCTGGTCCACTCCCTTGCAAGCACGTGGCAGCGAAATTTCCTGATCTTCTTGCCCTGTCTTTCCCGCCTGTACCGACGTGATTCCGTAAAAAAGCAAAACACAGGCACCAAGTAGCCGGTACAAATATGGTCGGAGAGTTGACATAAATGGCTTTCGCTTTGATGATGTATCAAGGGGGCAGTCTGAACCATTTTCCTTGTCGATTCTATCCAAAAGGAGCGGCAGACTTGTGGTTTGGCCTGGTTTTTCGATGAATTGACCGATAAATGCGCCCAATGGCGAGACGCTGGGGTCCGGTTGGTGTACAGTATAGCGATACGGGAAGGGGCTTGGGAAAATCATGATTAAACTTAAAGTCAACGGTGCGGAACGCGTTTTTGATGGTGATCCGGACATGCCGCTTTTGTGGTTCCTCAGGGATGAGGCCGGATTAACGGGCACAAAATTTGGTTGTGGGGCCGGTCTCTGTGGTGCCTGTACCATCCATCTGAATGGCACTGCCATACGGTCCTGTATTACACCCATGTCTGATGCTGAAGGTCAGCATATAACGACCATTGAGGGCCTCAGTGAAAATGGTGACCATCCCCTGCAGAAAGCCTGGACGAAACATAATGTTCCCCAGTGCGGATACTGCCAGTCCGGCCAGATCATGCAGGCGGCTTCTTTGTTGGCGGAAAATCCTTCTCCCAGTGACCATGAGATTAATGAAGCCATGTGGGGCAATATTTGCCGCTGTGGCACCTATCAGCGCATCAAGGCTGCGATCAAGACAGCCTCGGAGGGTGCCTCATGAACGCTATCAGCAATTTTTCCAGACGCGGCGTAATCAAAAGCATGGCCGCTGGCGGATTTGTTCTGGCGGTGCCGCTGGTCTCCTGTTCCAACCCCATGGACGAGTTGGTCGGTGGCTCAACCGAAACTCATTCTCTTAATCTTTATTTGAAAATTGCCACAAATGGCGACGTGGAAATTGTAGCCATGAGCCCCGAAATCGGGCAGGGCGCACGCACCGCCATGCCCATGATTATAGCAGATGAAATGGAGGCCGACTGGTCTCGTGTTTCAATCGTCCAGGCAGGCCCGGACGCACGCCTTGGCGACCAGGGCGTTGGTGGCTCCAGCGCTATCCGTGAAAACTGGGATAATCTGAGGCTTGCGGGTGCTACCGCCCGAACCATGCTTGAAATGGCAGCAGCTCAGATTTGGGGCGTAGCGCTCGGCGAGGTCAAAGCCGAATTTCATCAGGTTATTCATACCGCCACCGGACGAACCCTGGGTTACGGCGAATTGGCCCAGGTGGCAGCGGAGCTTGATATCCCTGCCGCGGACCATGTTCGCTTAAAAACACGGGCGGAATATCGCTATATCGGTACTGACATCGCCCCGGTGGACCTTGCAGATATTATTCAGGGCCAGGCAATTTTTGGCATCGATGTGGTGGTGGAAGGCATGAAATATGCCGTTATCGCGCGCTCGCCTGTGGTGGGTGGCAAGTTCAAATCCTATAATGCCGATGCTGCCCTTGCTATTGCGGGTGTGGAGCAAGTGGTTGAAGTGGCGGGTGGCAGCTTGCCGCCCGGCTATAACAGCATCGGTGGTATTGCGGTTATTGCCAATAACACCTGGGTTGCAAAACAAGCTGTTGCAGCTCTCGAGATTGAATGGGAAGGGGGTCCTAACGCGGGCTATGACAGCAAGTCTTATCGGGAAACCCTTGAGGCTGAAGTCGCCAAATCTGGTGAAAGGGTCCGGAATCGGGGCGATGTTGACGCGGCTTTTTCGGACGCGGCACAAATTCTGGAAGCCAGCTATTGGGTGCCCCATCTTGTGCATGCGCCCATGGAGCCGCCGGCAGCGGTGGCAGACGTCCGAGCCGATAGTGCAACCATATGGATGCCAACCCAGGGCCCGCAGGGCGCTCAGCGAACCATTGCAGCAGCACTTGGATTTGAAGACCCTTCGCAATTGACCTTGCATGTGACACTGGCCGGTGGCGGGTTTGGCCGCAAGGGCAAGCCCGATTACGGCGTGGAAGCGGCCCTTCTCTCCCAGCAGATTGGCGCCCCGGTCAAGGTGACCTGGACCCGGGAAGATGACATTCGCCACGGCTATTATCACGCTTGTGCTGCTCAATATCTGAAAGCGGGTCTTGATGAAAATGGCAGGCCCGTTGCCTGGTTGCACCGGGTGGCATTTCCTTCCATATCGGCCACCTTTGCGCCCGATATTAATCGGGGTTCAACCGGCGAACTCGGTCTTGGCATGGTGGATATGCCCTACAACATTCCCAATATCCGTTGCGAAAATGGCGAAGCGCAGGCTTATGTGAGGATTGGCTGGTTTCGTTCGGTCAACAATATCAATCATGGTTTTGCCATCGGTTCTTTCATCGACGAACTGGCCAAGGCTGCGGGCCGGGATACGGGTGAATATATTCTCGATCTTCTGGATGGGCCTGCTCATGTGGACCTGAGCGGAGACCAGACTGAATATTCAAATTACGGCAAAGACATCAATGACTATCCCATTGACCGGGTGCGCCTTGCCAATGTGGTCAAACTGGTTATGGCCGATTCCCGC
>JACZYI010000040.1 GCA_022571175.1 Pseudomonadota bacterium | reverse complement strand
CAGCCCTATTTTTCAGGCGCATCTCATTTTGGGTATGAGCATTTTCCTGGTCTTTCCTTTCACGCGACTGGTTCATATCTGGAGCGCGCCCATCTGGTATATAGGACGCAAGGGATACCAGATCGTTCGCTCAAAGAAGACTACACAATAGGAGGACCGCATGATTTCGATAAATGGCAAAATTATTTCTGAGGACAGCCTGGCTCGAGAGATGCAGTATCATCCGGCAGATGGTGTTGAAAATGCCCGGAATTTAGCGGCTGAGGCCCTTGTGGTGAAAGGGCTGTTGCTTGAAGAGGCCCAGAAAATGGGTCTCGAAAAGGATAGCACTGAAGCAACTATAGCAGCTCTGTTATCGAACCAGCTTACTGTAACCGATTCAGATCATGAAAATTGTAAAACTTTTTTCAAAAAAAATCAGGACCGTTTCATGGGGCAGGATCTTTATGAAGCTTCTCATATCTTGTTAGCAGCGCCACCCGATGATGTTGACGCGCGTAAAACAGCCATGGCGCAGGCAAAAAATATTCTGGCCACGCTTAAACAATCACCTGAAAAGTTTGAAATCCTGGCCAATGCCCATTCTGCATGTCCGTCCGCCAAAACCGGGGGGAGTCTTGGTCAGGTAGGTCGTGGTGACCTCGTTTCTGAAATCGAGACTTTCCTGTTCAATCTGGAGGAGGGTCAGCTTTGCCCAGTACCGGTGGAAAGCAAATTTGGAGTGCATGTGTTGAAACTCAATCGCAAAATTGAGGGCCAACCCCTACCCTTTGAAGCCATCAAGGGAAAAATACTCAATTATCTGCGAGAACAAGAATATCGGAGTGCAGTTGAGAAATATATTTCCGGACTTGTTGCAAAGGCCGAAATCGAGGGCGTCACATTCAATTCAAAGCTTAATCCAGCTTTAAGCACCAGTGACTATTCTTTAGTGTGAATCCATGGTTGGTTAGCCAATCTTTGAAAATTGATTCGTCAGCCTGCTTTTTATTGAGAATTAGATGCACTGCGATGCAATTATTATGAGTGGCCCGTCTTGTGAGATTGGGTAGTAATTCATCAAGCAATGGTCTGACCATTATATCGTTCATGAAAAGGTCTTCGATTTCGAGCAATTTGCCGCAGGTCCTGTCCTTACGGACCGACAGGTTACAAAGACCAAGCAAATAACCGGCTTCATTATAAAAGCCCATTAACCGAGAGGGATTCTCAGTATCTTTTCCACGGTCACGGACGTGGCTTGTCCATACGCTAAAGGCCCGGTTCTCACCGGAAAATCTTGCCAGCGCGTAGGCGCGCTGCATGTCTTCAGTCTTGAGGTTGCGAAAATCGATATTCATACTCGTGCATCAGCCCAAGTTATATTTCCCAGCGTTTTTGATAGCGCTTCAAGCTGCATGCCACATTGATTTGGATCAAATAGCCGCTATTTCTGATTCAAAGGCCAGGAAAGCTATGTTATGCTCCGTTGAACCAATTAAGACCACAGGACACGGAAATGCACTCCGTCGATCAAAAGCCTGAGAATCTTGATGCCCCAGCACGTCCCAAACGATGCCAGGATTGTGGCGTTAGGCATGTGTCTTTGTGTGGCGCGCTTGATTGCATGGAACTAGCCGAGATGGACAGGATAGCTATACACACCAGATCGATAGATGGTAGTACGATCGTATATGAGGGAGACGAGAGCGCACAGGTCTATAATTTAACCGAAGGCACCGTTCGTCTAACGCGACTTCTGCCCGATGGCAGGAGGTCCATTACCGGCTTCTTGTTTCCTGGTGACTTTCTGGGTCTGAGCTGCGGTGGCAAATATGTATATTCCGCTGAAGCCATCAATCCGGTTTCAGCCTGTCAGTTCAGAAAACGCGATCTGGACACATTGTTTGAGCGCTTTCCAAAACTTGAGGGTCGGCTCCTGAATATGGTCACAACAGAATTGGCGGCAGCACAGGATCAGATGTTGCTTTTGTCCAGAAAAACGCCAAAGGAAAAAATTGCATCATTCCTGCTCTGGTTGGGCACCAAATTAGACAGATTGGATCCAGCCATGAGTCAGAAAGACCAACTTGATTTGCCCATGACCCGAACCGATATCGCCGATTATCTTGGTTTGACCATCGAGACTGTAAGTCGCACACTGGCCAGCCTGGTGCGCGACGGTATTATCGCCCTACCATCACGGCGACAAATCCATATTTTGGACAACGAACAATTGATCGAAATTGCTGAAGGTTAAGTCTGGCGCCACGCCCAACAGGTGGGGAGGAAGTTCCCTTTGTCAAATTTGATCAGCGAATTGAAACGCAGAAATGTATTCTGAGTAAGTTTAACTTATTAGACAGCGGACCTGCTCCCTAGGTCTAAAAGCAGACTCCTTTCAACATGCAAGAATGGGTACACCTACGCGTCGACTTAAGACCCCGAGCGGACATTATAGGGCTGTAAAGTCCGCCTTCTTCGAGCCTATCAAAAAGGAAGCCTTATCCTGTTCAGTGCACCACATTTTCAGATTCTTGTAATAAGTACTCATAATCGGGAATGTGAACTTCGCGCCGGTTGAATTGGGCTAGTCCTTCATCTTGTAATCCTGCGATAGTCCTGGACAAGGTTTCAGAGCGGGTGCCTATCATTGAGGCAATTTGTTGTCTTTGAAGCGGTAGGGTTAATGTGAACTGAACATTGTCACCATCGGCGTAAAGATGTTCTCCCAGAATAATCAAAAAATTTATCAGGCGGATGCGCACTGGAAGCTGCGGGTTTCTGAGGAGTAGCCCATCCACTGGTCCGCGGTCTCTTGAGACCGTTCTTAGAAATCTATGCGCAAGGCGCGGGTCTTCATCCATCATCGCCAGCAAATCACGTGCGGGAACCAGACAGACTCGGCGCGATGATGCCCATGCCCCCAATGGGCGGCAATCCCAATCTGACCGAGCAGGATGTGGTGGATGTGGTTGCTTATTTAAGAAGCGCCTTCGGGAAAGACTGAACTCAAATGTTTCTCTCTGCTTTCAGTTCCGTTTACAAACTGTTCAACGTCTGCCGAAATCTCATCTCCCGCCGCAGGCTCCGCATCTTGCGTTAGGGTGCAATGGCGGAAGTAATCGTCGTGACGATAGCCGCCTGATCCCATCGTTTGTGTGAAAGTATGCTTCTTCATTAAGTTAACGTGACAAAGCCTTCTAGAGGTGACTCTCAGTGAGTTGTCTCATGATAGCGAGCCTTGCGGGCCGAACAAAATTTCCCAGTCTTAGGAGTGCACTTCGCAGGATTTTGGCCGGTAAAATTTCATCCGTATATAATTTGACAATGGCGTTTGTAGCGAGATAAAGCGGCAGCGTGGCAATCCGATGCTTTCTCTGATACCGCTCCAGCACATGGGACGCACCGATATCAATCTGCTGATCATGGGCTGTTTCTATTTCTTGAGTCAGAGTATTTTGACTCCTCAGACCCAGATTGAAGCCGTGGGCGGTTACCGGATGCATGCCCACCGCAGCGTCGCCAATCAAGGCAAATCGCGTTGTCACGAACTGGTTGGCATAAACCGCGACAAGCGGATAGGAATAGCGCTTTCCGACCAGTTTCATTGTACCGAGGCGACCAGCGAACTGATCTTGGACGTTCCGGTTGAAGGCGGCTTCGTTCATATTCAGAATCGCTTGTGAAGCCGCTGCCGGCAGGGTGATGACGATGGATGATGTATTTCCCCCGAGCGGCAGTACCGCTAGAGTTTGCCCGTAATGAAAACACTCGTAGGCGATGTTATCATGCGACCGTTCATGTTTCATCTGGCAGACCACCGCGACGCTACCGAAATCCCGCATTGAAGCAGCGATCCCCATTTTTTGGCGAATTGTCGAAAAACGGCTGTCTGCAGCAACAATCAACGAAGCTTCGAGCTCCTGTCCATCGGATAGCCCGATCGAACCACCGTCCGCCCCTGTGGTCACCGAGACGACTTCAACGTCAGTTATCAACTTAATATTGGAAAAGCCGGCCAGTGCTTGGTAAAGCGCCTTTCTGATCAAATGATTTGAGACGATATAACCGAGCGTCTTTTTATCAGTGTCATGATGATCAAAATGCAGAAAATAAGAAGAGGTGCCGTTCAGAACCCTGGCTTCACGGATCATCGAGACGGAGCCATCGAGAAAACGCGGCCAGACGTCGAGTTCTTTTAGTAAGCGTACCGAAAAATAGGTGAGCGCAATATCCCTCCCATCCGCGGGCGGATCGGCGAGAATCTTTCTAGGCAGCTTTTCCACGACCGTTATTTTCAAGCCGGTCCCGGCCAGCGAGCGAGCAAAGCTCAGTCCGACCGGTCCTGCCCCTGCAATGATGACATCAGAGCGGGTCACAACATCCCTTTCGCTTTGTTTTCTCACGAGATTATGAACTGATGTAACATCCTCGTTTAGCCCACAGTGGACATATCAATTTATCCGCCGGGGGCCGGACAATATTCATAACCCATGCTCAAAATCATAATATCCAAATCCTTCCCTTGCCAAATTGCTTGTTGACGGCACGAATTATATCAAAGGCTCGTTTCTGTTCACTTGATCCAAATCAAATTTGCCAAAGAAGGTTGCCAAGAAACTTGGCGAGGAGATTGAGGGATTTGAAGCTGCAAGCCTTTTCCAGCTAGGCTGCGCCGCCTTCTGGCTGCCGCTCACCCCGGAAACTCAGCCGCTCAAGCCCCGGGATGGTCAGACCACGCGAGAATGTCTGGCTGCTGATTGCCCGAGATATTGATCAAAGCAGGCGGCGATGGCGCGTATCGCCATGCGGTGGGGGGTGAAAAGCTTAATCCGCGCGCCTTCAATCGCCGCGACCCGTGCCTCCACAAGCGGTGCCAAAAGCTCGAGCGAATTCGCAAAGATCGACAGAGGCGCGCCATATTTAGCGGCTACGGCTTCGAGGTCCACTTCGAGGTTTGACATCAGGCGCTCGATCACATCGCCGAACAGAAGGTCATGGTCCTCAAACAGCCAGCCGCGGGCCGTGGCCAAGCGGCCTGCCGCTAGTGTATGCTGGTAGTCTTTCAGATTGGGCGTATTCTGGACAAATCCTTGGGGAAGGCGGCCGATTGCCGAGGCGCCAAGGCCAATGAGTACCTCCGCGTCGTCGGTGGTGTAGCCCTGAAAGTTCCGCCGCACCCGCTTTTGGCGCGCCGCCTGAACCAGTTCGTCGTCGGCCCGAGCAAAATGATCCATGCCGACGGCGACATAACCGCTTTCTGTGAAAATCCGGGCCATGGCGCCGTACATTTCAAGCCGTTCAATATCGCCTGGCAGAGCCGCTGTGGGGATCAGGCGCTGATGCCTTTTCATCCACGGCACATGGGCGTAGCCAAAAAGCGCGATCCGCGACGGCGCCAGCGAGAGGACTTGGCGGGCAGTTCGGGCGACGCTCGCCAGGCTCTGATAGGGTAGGCCGTAAATCAGATCGAGGTTTATCTTTAAAATGCCATTCCGGCGCAAGGCCGCCACCACATCCCTAACCAGGGGAAAAGGCTGAACCCGGTTCACCGCTTCCTGGACCCTTAGCTCCAAATCCTGCACACCTAGGCTGACCCGCCCTATGCCGGTCCGGGCGTAACTCACGATTTTTTCCTCATCGACGGTCCGGGGATCAATCTCGATCGCGAGTTCGGCCTTTCTTTCAAATGTGAAAGCTTGCCTGAGCGCCGCCATCAGACGCTCGAAATCATGCGGTTCCAAAATGGTCGGGCTGCCGCCGCCAAAATGCAAAAAGTTCACAAAGATGCCCTTTGCAAAGTGCTGACCGACCAGCACGATCTCACGCTCCAGAGCCTTGAGATAAGCTTCGACCAGATCGTAACGGTTGGTCACCTTCATATGACAACCGCAGAACCAGCATAGGGCCTTGCAATAGGGGATGTGCACATACAATGAGACGCGTTTTGGCGCCATGATCCCGTGCATCCAGCAGTGGTAGGTCTGGGCTGAAAGCGGTTCGAAATGGGGCGCTGTGGGATAGCTCGTATAGCGCGGCAACCGCTCCACCCAGGCAGAGACCGGTAGAACGTCTGTCCCGGCCTTGGTCATTGTCCAGGTGACGTGCTGGTGATCTGGCGGGTTGAGGCGTCGCGCCAAAGGGTGCGAAGCGCGTGCCACAGGCTCGTTCGGGTTACCTGGAGATAAAGTTGATTGTCCGGGAGTTCGGCCACCAACCGGCGATGGGCCTTGGCCAGCGAATGGTAAGGCATCCTTGGAAACAGATGATGGGTGGCGTGGTACCGCAAACCAACCGGCGCCCACAGCGGCGTCAGGAAATTGTTGCCCGGGACATCGATAGAATCGAGAAACTGCTCGGGCACGGTCATCAACTGATCGCCGGGATTGCTGTATCTGTGAGCGGCAAGCGTGCGGAACGAATTGAGCGTAAAAATAAACCATGCAATCAGATACCAGAGCAACAGCACGATCGCAGGAATAGCTCCTACGGCGATCTGCAGCAGCAGCACCCAACCATAGAGAAAGCTGCCCAATTCCTGCCAGCGCCAGGTTTCATCGTCTCTTTTTGCCGGGCCCGGGCGCTGGTAACCTAAATCGATGGCCAACGACGAAGCTCTTTTCCAGATGATTTTCTGCAAGCTTTCGCTCACCCATCCTAAGGGGGTCAGTAAGAGAAAGCGGATAGCAAAGAAGAGTGGCAGAATTGGTGCAAGTAAGACATAGGTCACGATCCTATTGGGACGATTTGTGGCGAAGGGCAGGTACTCCCCATCGCGCATTGTACCGTAAATATCCCGCGCGTGGTGGTCGTTGTGGACTCCGTGATAGGTAAAAGAAGGTACCATTAACGGAAAGCCGCAAGTCAGGTTCCAGACTAGACGGAAGAGCTTGAAGGTGCCCCTTTTCAGATGCGCCAACTCGTGGGTAAAGATGACGGCCCGATAGAGGGCAAGTCCTGAAATCAGAAAAGTTGCCATTTGCGCGATCGAGAAAGGCGGTAAGCCAAGCGTTGCCACAAATGCCGCCCAGCCGAGCGTAATGTGAAACAGGAAATCAACCCAATAGATTGCGGGCTTTGGGGCAAGAAGATTCCTCACAATTTTTCTGGCCTCGTTTAAGGGAAACTCGTTGCTGGGAGTGGAAACAGGCATCTCGCTATCCTTATTTTGATGATTTGTTCTCACGCCTGAGTCGGCACCGCACCGACACTGGCTTTGATTTGTTACGCTCGCGGCCGGTCGCTTCTGGGAGTTACTGCTTTGCATCGACACACACCGATTGGTATCCCTACCCGACCACTTGGTGTTCTTATTGAGACGTTTTCCGGCGGCGCGCTACCAAAGCCTTTTTGAGCGCAGACATCTGGTCACCGATCGAAATCTCGACCTCCGAAGGCAAATCCAGATTTCTGTCTTCAAAGACATCTTCGTCCGGATGGTTCGCTCGCCATTTTGCTACCACCTTATCCCGTTCTTGCAAAATGTTCTCGATTTGCGGCCTGAACAGGCGGAGCATGGCAGTGACCCAGCGGTTAACGGGCCATGACGGTTTTGCATGTTCGATCGCAAATCGATCAACCATGGCCAACACATCCTTCGCCGCGTACCAATACTCGGCTGTTACCCACCGGTTTGTTGTAAAAAGAGCGACCGGTATACCATGCTTGTCCATGGAAATAGCCAACAGATGGCAAAGATTATTTTCACGTTTTTTCATATAGTCGGCTTTTGACTGTTTCGCCGGTCTGCAATCTCCTGGCATGCCCTCCTGTCGCATGAATATATGAAAATGACCGTGTTCTCCCTCCCGGTGCGAGTGGTAATAGAACTGGCAGTGGGTTTGCGCGTCAAATATGTCGCCTGCGGGACAATGGTCAAACTCGTAGAATTTCCCGTCATCCGGAAGCAATTCACCAACAATATTGTGGCCAGTTTTGGCCAAAACGCTTTGGGATTCCAAAACCTCAAGACCGGCATCCAGCATGGTTTCAAGCTGTTCAGTCGAGCAACTATTTAGTCGGCTCATCGAAGTTTCCTTTTTTTATCACTTGAAATCGACATCACTTGGCTTCCGATCAAGATTATCCCGCAGGCAAAAGCCTGTCTTTGATCCAAATCAAATGCACGGGCTTGTGATCGATTTTTGAACAGGTGAAAATAAATTGCTTGTCAGTGGGTGAAGCTGGCGGTATCAGGCGGGCCGATGGAGGGAGCGAATTGGCTGACTAACAGACCTCGCTCAAAGAGTGCTCTCTCGGAGCATTTCTTTGCCTCGCTGGATGGCGATTGCTGTGCCCCCAGGTAAGGGTTCCCAGCCAAAATCATCAAGAGGCACACTTGCCACCAGAATGGTCTGCTGATCGCGGAAATCAATCTTGAGACCCTGGCATTCATATTCCGGCTGGGCTGCGCACAAACGACAATTCTTGATTTGCAGACCGGGTGCTCTGGCCTCCGTATATTGCCCGCCTTGCTCGTAAATACGTTTATGCGCATGAGCAAAAAGGCAATCCCCGTCAAAATACAGGAAATTGGCTGAACCCAATTTTGCCATTTCACCGGAAAACTTGAGAAAGACCTCCATACGCGCCTTGAGGGATGGTGGAGCCTCGTCCCTCTGCCACATGGTCCTGACACGATCAAGCAGCAGGCAAAAGGCAAGTTCCGAATCTGTCTCGCCAACCGGCTGGTACGACAGCGACTGTGCACCAACAAAATCTTCTATCCCTTTCAGGGTTCCGTTATGGGCAAAAACATGCACCTGATTCAGTATGATTCGCCGAAACGGGTGGGTGTTTTCCAGGGTATCTCCGCCGCGAGTGGCATATCGCACATGGGCGATAACATATTTGCTTTCGATTTCTTGTTCGGCAATAAACCTGACCCACGGGCTGTCATCTGCCGGCTTGGCCTCCTTGACCACCATGACGTCTTTATCTTTGGAATATGCAATTCCCCAGCCCGAACGGTTTGAACGCAGCTGACTGCCGTTTCTCGCAAACTCGGGCAATGAATAAGTGAATGACGAGGGTTGAAGGCTGGACATCGCAAATAATTCACACATTTGTAAAATCCCTTGTGGCGGCTGGCGCTCCCAGCTCGTGGGCATTTCATATAGGCGCAATCGGATGGTCCAACAAGGGGTGGTTTTTAGAGCCAGCTTATAAAAGCAAAGGACCCACAACAGGTTGCTGCTGAGCCTTCAAAAGATTAGGTAATTTGAATTAGTGGTTTGTCATCTTGTTCCTGAGCTACCGCTGGAGCCGAACGCCCGTACATGACACCGAGCCAAGCTAACAAAGTTGTACCTTTGGAGCGAATGCAACTCATTGTTTTCATTATCTGATCATAACAGTAAGCTTTTTTAATCAGGTCCACGGCATTATCCCGGGCCTTTGATAAAAAGGAAGCACTGGCTTGGCTCTGTCGATATTGATCTTAACCTTCAGCGCAGGCCTGGCGGCGATTTTGGGCTTTGCCGCACACCGCGCAAATATCTGCACGGTCAAAGCTGTTCTGGAAATGTTGACGACCCGGCATGCCTACATGCTCCTGAGTTTCGGCAAAACTGTTCTTTGGGTCATCCTGATTACGCTGATCCTGAGTTGGACCATTCCGTCGGTCGCAATCGTGCATTGGAAACTGTCGTATCTATCGATCGCCGGGGGTTTCCTCTTTGGCATAGGAGCGACCGTAAACGGTGGCTGTGCATTTGCCATGTTGGCCAAGTTGGCGAATGGGAGACTGGCTCAAATAATCGCATTGGGCGGTTTTGGCGTCGGTGCTACAGGATTTCTGCTGGTCGCGCCAAAAGCTTAGGCACCAGTGGCGGTGCTTGCCGAAGAAAATTTTTTCCAGCAAGAAAGCTGGTCGGTTGCAATCGGTGTGGCTCTTGCAGTCTGGGCGACATGGGAAATTACCCGCGTATGGCGCCGAAGTGCGGGCGCTCCCCGCCTCGGCGCTAGAATATTTTCGCAGCATTACAGCCTGTCCACGGCTGCCATTCTGATTGGGGTCAGCAACGCCGTGCTTTATGCCGCCTATGGAACCTGGGCTTATACCGGCGTATTAAACAGCAGCATCAAGCAGATTTTGGGTGGCTTCGGACCGGTGGGGCCCATTTACTGGCTATTGTTCATTTCTCTTTTTCTGGGCATGGCACTTTCTGCCTGGCGATCAAGAACAATCGTGCTCGAATGGCGGCCTTCCTGGAGCTGGGTCCGGAATTTCCTGGGCGGGCTTTTGATGGGTTTGGGCGTCGCCATGGTGCCAGGAGGCAATGATGTGTTGATCCTCAATGGCATCCCAAGCCTTTCGCCGCACGCGATTCCCGCCTATTTGGCTGTGATTGCCGGCATCGCCGCCACTTTGTCGATCATTCGCTGGACCGGCGGTACCATCGAAACCATTGATTGTTCGGGCGACATTTGCGAGGTGGAGGAGTAAAATTGACCCAACTCGTTCTGCTTCTTTGGAATCCCGCTGTCCGCTTTGGGTCAAAGGCGGACATCAGGGCGGGAACGTGACAATTCCCTTCAAACAACATTTTCAGACACTATATCCATTTGGTCTGCTTCGATGTTGGTAATCATTAGCACCCAACAGCTGATTGTTGCTTTCTTCCAGAAAATATCCTGATAGTTCACCGAACCATTCGCTTACTTCTTTGAATTTTTTGATAAACGCCTCCTTGTCATTCTTTTCCACAAGTTCAACTGCCTCAGTTAAGACATCGAGATAGTCCCTCAGCGCTTTGATGTTCTGCGGCGAAGAATGAATAATGTCAGCATAAAGCACCGGATTTTGAGCAAATAGTCTTCCGACCATGGAAAGTTCCAATCTGTATATTGGCGAGCTTAGTTGAAGCAACTCTTGCAAGTTAGCGCCGACATTTTTCAAATAAAAGCCGGAAATGGCGGTGGTAAAATGACGAACAGCTTGAATTAAAACCATAGCTTGGTCATGGCAATTGGCAGTGATATGGCGCATATGTGCGCCCCATATTTTAAATTGATCCAGCACCCAAGTGCATTGATTTAGTCCTCTTCCCTCACAAATGACGATCACTTGCTTGGCAAAGCTCTTAACGTCAGGTCCGAACATGGGGTGTAAACCTAGCACCGGACCATCATGAGCCGCTAGCATGGCATTAAGCGCGGGTTCTTTAACGCTGGTCAGGTCACAAATGATGCAATCCTTCGGTAGTTTCGGAAGCCGTTTGATGACCGCAATTGTTACACTTATAGGAACCGAGACAACCACAAGACCTGCATCTGAGACTATTTCGTCAGCCCTTGCCCAATCTTCCTGATCTAGGCACGCTACTTGGTAGCCGGAAAGTAAAAACATCTCGCAAAATAACTGCCCCATCCGACCCTTTCCTCCAACCACAACGATTTTGCCAATCTCAGGGTTAGTAGTTCGAAAGCCTGATTTTTTTTCGGTATGATAGGATTCTCTGATGATACGGCGCAGGATATCTTCGACCAGGTCTGGTGACACACCAGCCTCAATGGCTTCGGCCCGGCGTTCGCTGATAAGGGTTATTTCACGGTCAGGCGCATAAATCGACTGGCCGGAACGGTGCTTAATTGCGCCCACTTCAGCCACCAGATCACATCTTTTTGCCAAGAGTTTCACCAGTTCACTATCCACAGCGTCGATAGAATGGCGCATTGTTTCCAACTCTTCGGTGGCACTCAATTGATCATTCGTTTTCTTATTCATTTTTCTTTTCC
>JACZYI010000039.1 GCA_022571175.1 Pseudomonadota bacterium | reverse complement strand
TTGTGAGTCTTCTTCGGCACCAGGTCTATCAGACCGGCAGGCATATGAATAAAAGGACTGTTGTCTGTTTTGCCTGCTTCGATCAGCAAAATTGAAACGCTCGCATCTTCGCTCAGCCGATTAGCCAAAACACAGCCAGCCGAGCCTGCTCCCACGATCACATAATCAAATAGCTCGGCCAACCTGCCCACCCTTGCCGGATTAATCCCGGTAGATCTCAATCACCGGTTCGCTGCCCGCTGTAACCCGACCGCGGTACATGCCGTCAGAATTAAAAACCAGTGCGATATTTCCGCGATTATCCACCGAAATAATGCCACCACTGCCACCCATTTCCACCAGCTGTTCCATGATGATTTTGTTAGCGGCTTCTTCCAGGCTCATATCTCCATATTCCATAAGCGCACAGATGGACCGGGCCACCGTAGCGCGAATAAAATATTCCCCCGAGCCCGTAGCGGAGACCGCACAGGAGGAGTTACTGGCATAGGTGCCAGCACCGATAATCGGAGAATCCCCCACCCGACCCCAGCGTTTATTGGTCATGCCACCGGTGGAGGTGCCCGCCGCCAGATTACCGTGGGAATCAAGGGCCACTGCGCCGACCGTGCCGTATTTATGGTCGGCATCATGCTCGGACATGATGGCATTATCGTCCGCCTGAATTTTTTGCAACTGCTGAAACCGGTGCTCGGTATAAAAATAGGAGGGATCGACGATCTCAAGCCCCTGTTCTTCAGCAAAAACCTCTGCGCCGCGGCCCTGCAGCATCACATGGGGGGAAATGTCCATCACTGCTCGTGCCAGCGCAATCGGGCTTTTTACGGTTGTCACGCCGGCAACCGCACCGGCATTAAGGTCTGCGCCATCCATAATGGACGCGTCCATCTCGTTGGTGCCTTCATTGGTAAAAACGGCTCCCTTGCCAGCATTAAAAAGGGGCGAATCCTCCATTAAGGTAATTACGGCAATCACGGCATCAATGCTGGTGCCATCAGCCGCGAGCACATCTTCGCCAGCCTCCAATGCTTCCAAAAGAATCTTGGTATAGGCCGCTTCGCGTTCTGCGCTCATATTTTCCCGCAGGATGGTTCCGGCGCCTCCATGAATTGCTAATGCATAACGAGGCATAACCGATTCCTCCCTGTTCACTGTGTCACTGCCTTCCGGACTTTGCCCACAGCCTGCCATTATCAATGCCAAACCCATTAGGAGACTGCGCAGTCTCCGTTTTTCAATAGTTGAAGTCATGGTTTGCCTCCAATTAATTTACGATAAAGGATACCCTGTCCGTTGCCATTGAAGCTAGCCAATTTATTCTCTGCTTGCGAGCCCTATTCAGGCAAGTCAAGGTAACGAAGCTGAGGAGCTCAACCGGGTCTCTGCCAGGGGGGGCGAGACTGAAAATGGGGAAAAATTTGCGTCTTTTAATTCTATTTTTATTATTCGCTTTATCCGGCATGACCCTGGCTGCCGGTATTGCCATGGCTGGTGAGAAGGATCGACTGCCAAGGGTGGTCTCGCTCGATTCCTGTGCCGATCAATTTGTTCTTGCGCTGGCAAAGCCTGAGCAAATCCTTGCGCTTTCGCCAAACGCGACTTTGCCATTTTCCTATTTTCGGGAGAGGGCCGCAGATTTTCCGTCTCATAACGGGTCCGCTGAGGAAATACTGATGCTCCGGCCTGACGTGGTTGTCAGGACCGCCCAGGGCGATTTTGCCTTGGCTCAGATGCTTGAGCGCCAGGGTATCCGCACTTTTGCCACGGGATTGCCCGCCGGATTTTCTGAAATGCGCAACGATATTATGGTCTTTGGGGAGGCTCTGGGCCAGCCGGAGGCCGCAAAAATCCTGGTGGAAGAAATGGACCGGCGGCTTGCCCGGATTGACCCGATAAGCGAGGCAGATGGCCCTGCTGCCATCTATATCAGCCCCGGTGGTGCCACCTCGGGCCCGGGAACGTTTCTTGATGAGGTTCTCCGTATGTCGGGTCTGCGGAATCAGATGGCTGACTTGGGTATGGAAGGCTGGGGAACCATTGAACTTGAATTTTTGGTTATTGATCCGCCGGAAGTTATTATCGGCAGCTTTTTTGATGCCCGTACGGGTGCCTCGGATAGCTGGCGGCTTGGAGATCATCCGGTGGCTAAAAAAATATTTTCTGAGGCTCAATTTATCGAGGTACCAAGCCGGCTTCTAAGTTGCCCGGCGTGGTATGCGCTGGATGCAGTGGATCTTATTCGCCAGACTTTAATTCAAGAGGCTTTGCAATGAGTCTGCCAGCCCGAATTCGATCGGGTCTGACGGGTCTCAATCTCTCCCTGTTGATCCTGGTGACGGTGGCGGGTTTTCTGGAGCTGCTGCTGGGACCGGTGGATTTGACCGTGGCGGAAGTCCTGGAAGGGCTTACGGCACCTGCAGAAAATGATTTAGCCTTGATTGTGAGAGAAATTCGCCTGCCGCGCGTTTTATTGGGTCTGCTGGTGGGAGCAGTTCTGGGTTTATCGGGCGCGGCCTTTCAGGGGCTTTTCAAAAACCCTCTTGCTGAGCCGGGCGTGGTGGGGGTGTCTTCGTGTGCGGCCCTGGGAGCAGTGATCGCCATTTATTTTGGGCTTGCGGGGTCTGTGGGCCTGGCGGGGCTGGTGGTGCCTGCCTTCGGGATGGCGGGCGCGCTGGTTGCGACCGTGATACTTTTTGCCGTTGCTTCCCGTGATGCAAGCGTATTGACGCTGGTACTTGTGGGCATTGCCATCAATGCTTTTGCCGGGGCGCTTATTTCGCTGGCCCTGAATCTTTCACCCAACCCCTTTGCCATGAGCGACATATTGCTGTGGCTGCTAGGCAGTCTTGCAAACCGCAGCATGGCCGATGTGGCTCTGCTTGCGCCTTTTGCAATTTTTGGTGGGTTTTTGATTTTACTGTCGGCGCGCGGTCTGGAGGCGCTCACGCTTGGAGATCAAGTGGCCAAGACCCTGGGCATTGATCTCAAGCGGCTGAAATTATTTACAATTTTCGGAACCTCACTGGCGGTGGGGGCAAGTGTTTCCATAACCGGTGCCATCGGCTTTGTGGGGCTGATCGTGCCCCATATGATCCGGCCATTCGTGGGCTATTCTCCGGGACGCCTGCTGGTGCCAAGTGCACTTGGTGGTGCTGCACTGGTTTTGTTTGCTGATTTGGCGGTGCGCCTGATGCCCGGCGGGCAACAATTGCGTCTGGGTGTGGTGACAGCACTGCTCGGAGCTCCCTTTTTCCTCTATTTGCTGATGGCGACCAGGAGGATGATGCGATGACGGCGATTGAGGTCAAAAATTGTTCAGTCTCGCTCAGCGGCTGTGAAATTCTTCGCCATATTACTATGAGTCTGTCACGGGGGCAGATTAGTGCCGTTATTGGCCCAAACGGCGCAGGCAAGAGCACCTTGTTGAAAGCGATTGTCGGTCTGGTTGAAATATCAGAGGGAGAAATTGCCGTGCTGGGTCATCCGATTTCCACATACCAGCCGGAGTTGTTGGCGAGCACGGTTTCCTATTTGCCGCAACAGCCAGAAGTTCATTGGCCCATTACCGTGGAGCGGTTGGTGTCTCTCGGACGTTTGCCGCATCTGGTGGCCTATGAAGAAATTTCGGGAGATCATCAGCGCGCCGTGAGCGAAGCACTGGATTTGGTTGACGCCACTCATCTGAGCGCGCGAACGGTCTGGTCATTATCGGGTGGCGAGCGTGCGCGGGCTCTTCTCGCCAGAGCGCTCGCGGTGGAAGCGCCAGTCTTGCTGGTTGATGAACCGGTGGCAGCGCTGGACCCAGCCCATCAACTGCAGGTGCTTGAACTGTTGCGAAAAAAGGCCAACGAGGGATTGTCGGTGGTTATCGTTCTCCATGATTTGACCCTGGCAGCACGTTTCGCCGATCATTTTGTGCTTTTGAATGAGGGGGAAATTGCTGCCATGGGTTCGGCTTCGGAAGTTCTTACCGATGATAATTTGCGTGATATATATGGCATTGAAGCAAAACGCAGTGAGGGGGCAATCATTCCCTGGCGTTTGAACCCTCCCGGTTAATTGAATTGACTCACTAAAACCTGGGGTCGTACATTTGTCACATTAACAATCAATCTTGACTTACAAGAGGGTCGGGGGAATGCTCTTTTTGAAAGGCGTTATTTTGGTGTTCTTGATACTGGCGACAGTGTCAGTTGCGCGGGCTGATGATGACGGTTCCTTATTCGGAATTCCCATGGGAACGTCTCTTGATGAACTGGATGTAGCAGGACGACAGAAAAGGTCCATTTACCGCCTGCACCGTACCCCTGAATTTAACCTTGATTTTTCCCATTATATGGTGCGTGTGCACGAATCGACCGGGGTCTGCCTGATCATTGCCCAGACCGATCTCATTATTACAGGACCCGCGGGAGAGGAACTCAGGCAGGAGTTTGAGAGAATTATGGTTCCTTGGAGCGAGAAATTTGGGGAGCCAGCGATTTTCGATTATATCTTTCGGGGTAGTACCGCTCTTTGGGCGGAATTGTTCATGACCAAGCTACGCTCCAACGAAGCGGTGCTGGCTGCCAAATGGACTTATAACCATGGCAATGTCATGGGCGAGCAAGTCAGTGAATTATTATTGATCGCCCTGCCCGGAACTCACGGCACTGCTAGTTTCGTTTTGCAGGCCAGGCTTAATAATTACCGGGACTGTATGTATGCCATACGCCGGGACGCGGAACGGAAAGCCGATGGATAACGTCTGGAGTATTCATTCCAAGTTATTTGCTCTGCTGATGGCAATGGTGATTTTCCCTCTGAATGCCCTCTTGGCGCAAGCCGAAGACGATGTGGCCGATCAGACCATTCCCGAAATAGCAAAATCCTTCGAACAGGGCGGATACATTATCGATCAATTCTTTGAAGGGACGGCCAAGAAAAACAAACGCCATCGAGTAACCCTGCCGGACTTGGTGGCGGGAGAAGTTTTTTCGCTGGTGTTTATGACCGCAACTGAAGATGCCAGAATTACATTCACTGTCACCGGTCCGGGCAATTTCAAGGTTAGAGGTGGAGCGGGACGTCCTTTCGGCAGTTTTTCCTTTGAGGTCCCGAGGGGTGGAAAATATCGCCTCACTGTGACCATGCGAAAATGTGAAACCAGCTCCTGTGGATGGGCAGGATTTTTGGCCCATCCCATGTAAATGTGAATTCCCAATTTCCTAAAGCGGGATCTCGGTTTTTTTGCGCACGGTCCGGAGTGCAAAGCTGGATTTGACACGTGCCACGCCCGGCAGGCGGGTCAGATAGTCCGTATGGAGACGTTCATAATCCACCGCATCACGCACGATAACACGCAAGATATAATCCTGATCGCCCGACATCAGATAACATTCCATAACCTCGGGCACTTCCCGGACGGCTTCTTCAAACAGGGCGAGGTCAGCCTGTTGCTGCCGGTCCAGTGTCACCTGCACAAAAACATTGCCCGGTCGTCCGATTTTTGCCTGATTAACCAGCATCACATAGTCGTCGATGATTTTTTCTCGCTCGAGCGCTCTCACTCGTCTGAGGCAGGCGGATTCCGACAGCCCAATCCGTGAAGCAAGCTCCACATTGGACAAGCGGCCATTCAACTGCAAATGATGCAGAAGCGCGCGATCAATATTATCAAGTTTCATAATTCGAATATAATTCCATTATTAACCATAAAATCGGTGGAATCTGCGAATTATGGCTTAAAACCTAGAGTATTTGCAAGGATATTCGATAACAGACTGCGCTATATTGCTGTTCTTGCATATGATCACTGGGGAGTGGACAATGTTGATCGGGATTCCAAAAGAAATCAAAATGCATGAATATCGTGTTGGCATGACGCCCGAAAGTGTTCGGGAAATGGTGGATTGCGGACATCAGGTGATGGTCGAGAAAAATGCCGGTTTTGAAATTGGCTTGAGCGATGATCTCTATCTTGCGGCTGGCGCTGAAATCATCAATACGCCTGAGGAAATTTTCGAACGCGCGGGGATGATCGTAAAAGTCAAGGAACCTCAACCCGTCGAATGCCGGATGCTCAGGGAAGGTCAGATTCTTTTTACCTATCTCCACCTGGCTCCGGACCCGGACCAAACCAAGTTGCTGTTGAAATCGGGGGTTGTGGCAATCGCCTATGAAACCGTGACCGATGCTGATGGTCGGCTTCCTCTGCTGGCTCCCATGAGCGAAGTGGCTGGCCGCATGTCCATTCAGGCGGGTGCCCATTCTCTGGAAATGAACCAGGGGGGCAGGGGCATGCTTTTGGGCGGAGTACCGGGTGTGCCGGCTGCCAATGTGGTCATATTGGGTGGCGGGGTTGTTGGAACCAATGCGGCGCGTATGGCCATGGGGCTTGAGGCGCGGGTCACGGTTCTTGATAAATCCATCGAGCGCCTGCGGGAGCTGAATATGCAGTTCGGCTCACGGATAAATGCTGTCTTTTCTACCAATGAGTCGGTGGAGGAGTATGTACTTGATGCTGATCTGGTCATCGGTGCGGTTCTGGTTCCCGGCGCGGCCGCTCCAAAGCTTGTATCGCGAGACCTGGTATCCCGCATGAAACGGGGCAGCGTGCTGGTGGACGTGGCTATTGACCAGGGCGGATGTTTCGAGACTTCAAAAGCAACTACGCATGCCGAGCCTACCTATATGGTGGACGAAGTGGTGCATTATTGCGTTGCCAATATGCCGGGGGCGGTTGCCCGGACATCCACCTTTGCCCTGAATAATGTGACCCTGCCATTCGCTTTGGCGTTGGCTGACAAGGGTTATAAGCAGGCGCTTCAGGATGATGAACATCTGTTGCGAGGGTTAAATGTGTTCAAGGGCAAGATGACATATGAAGCCGTAGCCATCAATCTGGGTCTTGACTATATTTCTGCCGACGCCGTGCTCAACGACGATTCATGAAATCAGGGTAAAAATCTCCGCTCGGCCTGATTACATGCGAGAACGGTTTATCGCAAAATCCATGCGGCTGACCGCAAAGCCCTTTTCTTTGACATAGTGCCCGATATCGTGAGCCTGACAGCTATGGGCTGCGAACCGAATCAGGAAGGCATGAAAGATAAATGACTTTCGAACAAAATAAAGACAGCAGCCCAATATTCATCGGGCGTCTGAGTGCGCGCGAGGATTGAGACAGTAAAGGAATAGAGCGAATGTGATTTTTAGTTGCGCACTCCAACCCCCTCCAAGCGTGGTGCAACTAAGTTTCGGGAAGTGTCTTTTGCTACGGGAGAGACTTCCCTAGCTCCAGCCAATTTCTCTTCTCTACCAATTGGCTGTACTTGGGGCGGCGTTCGCGTCGCCCCGCTTTTTTAGCGCGTTGTCTCACCCGGTACTGCTGTTTTGATCTGGATTTCGGTCAATTTCGAGAGAACGACATCCAGGTTACGGCGATCCAAGGGGCTCAGTCGCTCGATCAATCGAGCCTCATAATCACAGGCGAGCGGCACCACTTTGGCGTAAACATCCTTCCCCTTTTTTGACAGGGATAAAACCGAACGACGACGGTCATCGCTGGCGGTTTTGCGGTCCAGTCTGCCCGCGGCCATGAGGCTGGCAACAGCGCGTGAGACCGCGACTTTATCCATGGCGGTCCGGTCAGCCACCTGGCCAGCCGACAGGCCAGATTTTTCACCCAATATGGCCATAACCCGCCATTCAGGCATGGTGAGTCGGAATTGTTTTTCATAGAGTTGCGCGATGGAGCGAGAGATACGATTAGACAATACAGAAAGGCGATAGGGTAAAAAATCTTGCAATATAAGTGTCTTATCCATTATATGCCGTGATATTCGCCCGTGTCATTTTCATCAAATATAATCTTTCTTGCAATAAGTTACATATGAAACTAAATTAAAGGCAAGTGATTTCTTATTTCTTTTAAATGAAATTATACGGGTCAGCGTCCGGACAGGCAGGGTAATAATCGGAAAGGTCATGGAATGACGGATACTGAAAATCCTTTAGGAACCGATGGTTTTGAATTTGTGGAATATGCCGCTGCAGACCCGGCGCTGCTGGACGGACTTTTTCGCAAGCTTGGATTCAAGCCGGTGGCAAAACATAATTCCAGGGATATTACAATCTATCGTCAGGGCCAGATCAATTTTCTCCTGAATGCTGAAGAAGAAGGTTTTGCCGCTGACTTTCATAACGCTCACGGACCTTGCGCCTGCTCCATGGCCTTTCGGGTCAAAGATGCGGATTTTGCCTTTGCTGAAGCCTTGAAGCGCGGTGCGCACAGGGCGAGCGATGATTCAGGGTCTTTTGTAGTCGAGACCCCCGCCATTGATGGCATTGGTGGCAGCCGGCTTTACTTGGTGGATCGCTATGGTGAACAATCCATCTATGATGACTATGATTTTATGGCTGGAGGGGAAGAGGCCGAGGGCTTTGCAGACCTCACCTATATTGATCATCTGACCCATAATGTTAATCGTGGAAATCTGGACAAATGGGCGGATTTTTATGCTCGAATATTCAATTTTAACCAGATTCGTTATTTTGATATCACCGGAGATATGACCGGCCTTGTGAGCCGCGCCATGGGAAGTCCTTGCGGTAAAATCTGTATTCCCATCAATGAATCAAAAGATGATCTGTCGCAGATTGCTGAATATCTCGATGAATATAAGGGGGAGGGTATTCAGCATGTGGCGCTGGGAACCGATAATATCTATGACTCGGTTGCCAAGCTCAAGAGCAACGGCATTGCATTCCAGGATACGCCCGATACTTATTTTGAATTACTGTCGGAGCGCATTCCTGATCATGGTGAAGATATGGAAGGGCTCAAAAAATATGGCATTTTGATGGATGGTCAGCGTAATGAAGAAGTTGGATTGCTGCTGCAAATCTTTACCGGCAATGTGATCGGGCCCATTTTCTTTGAAATTATCCAGAGAAAAGGAAACACGGGCTTTGGTGAGGGCAACTTCAACGCTCTTTTTAAATCCATCGAACTGGATCAATTGCGCCGGGGCGTGCTGGATAGTGCATAGGCGACAGATTCCAGAAAAATCACCATGACCAACTGGCCGGGAGGATCATAATGAAACGCTGGATTAGTTACCCTCGAAGCGAAGGCAAGGCTTCCAGGCAGGCGCATGCGGATTTTCCCGAGGGTGCCTATGAGCGGGAAGCGGGTCGGGAGGGCTTTTTCGGCCCCGCCACGCATTTTTATCATTCCCATCCGCCAACGGGCTGGAGTGAGTTTGAGGGTCCGCTTCGTCCCCACGCCTATGATACCAACAAGTTTGAGCATGATGGTGTGGGACCATGGAAAGCAAAACCGCTCCTTCATAATGCCCATTGCCGCATTCGTTTCTGGGCCACGTCCAAAGCGATGGACCATCTGATGCGAAATGGTGATGGTGACGAGCTGTTGTTTATTCATGAAGGCAGTGGTGATTTCTATTGCGATTTTGGTCACATGCGCTATCGGGATGGCGACTATATCGTCATCCCGCGCTCTACCATGTGGCGGATTGAGCCTGCCGATGCTACCTCAATGATGATGATTGAGGCCACCGGGTCGGCCTACCAATTGCCGGAGAAAGGGCTGGTCGGTCCCCACGCCATTTTTGATCCAGCTATGCTGGATGTACCTGAAATCAATGATGAATTCAAAGCTCAGCAGGATGAAAAAACCTGGTGCGTGACGGTGAAAAAGCGCGAACAGTTCAGCAAAATCACTTTTCCCTTTAATCCGCTCGACGCCATGGGCTGGAAGGGCGATTCACTAGTGGCACGCATTAACTGGCGCGATATCAGACCGCTGATGTCCCATCGCTATCATCTACCCCCCTCGGCTCACACCACCTTTGTTGCCGGTCGTTTTGTGGTTTGCACTTTCTGTCCGCGTCCTATCGAGAGTGATCCGGGTGCGCTTAAAGTTCCCTTTTTTCACTCCAATGATGATTACGACGAATTTCTTTTCTATCACCGGGGCGAGTTTTTCTCTCGCGACAATATCCACCCAGGCATGACAACCTTCCACCCTGCCGGCTTCATCCACGGTCCACATCCCAAGGCATATGAAAAAGGCCAGAAATTTGCTCGCAAGGAAACCGATGAAGTTGCGGTTATGGTGGATGCCCGTGACCCGCTCGATATTGCAGAAGAGGCAGAAGCCATTGAATGGAAGGACTATGTCAATTCCTGGGGTGGTGGTAAGAAGACATCTGAATAGGTGGGGAAACTCTTATGAAACTGGCGTCTCTCAAAGGCGGCCGTGACGGTCGGCTGGTAGTGGTGTCGAAGGACCTGAAAACCATGGCGTCGGCGGAAGCGATTGCGCCCACCATGCAGCAGGCCCTGGATAATTGGGACATGGTTAGCCCGAAACTCATGGAACTGGCTTCTGATCTCGAGTCTGGCTCTCTTGATACATGCGTACCTTTTGAGGCTGAAAGGGCAGCATCACCCCTGCCGCGCGCTTATCAGTGGGCCGATGGTTCAGCTTATGTGAACCATGTGGAATTAGTCCGTAAAGCCCGCGGGGCGGAAATGCCCGAAAGCTTCTGGACCGACCCGCTTATGTATCAGGGTGGTTCCGACAGCTTCATCGGGCCATGTGATGATATATTGGTGGAATCCGAGCAATGGGGCATCGATTTTGAAGCCGAAGTGGCCCTCATTACGGATGATGTGCCCATGGGCATAAAGGCTGAAGCCGCGCTCGAATATATTCGGCTCATCATGATTGTGAATGATGTCTCGCTCAGAAATCTTATTCCGGGGGAACTCGGCAAGGGCTTTGGCTTTTTCCAGTCCAAACCCTCAAGCGCTTTCTCGCCCACAGCCGTCACGCCCGATGAACTGGGTGATGCTTGGCGGGAGGGCAAACTGCATTTGCCCCTACGGGCCAACCTTAACGGCGAGCAAATTGGCGCGCCCGATGCGGGCATTGACATGACCTTTCATTTTGGCGAACTGATTGCCCATGCGGCTAAGTCCCGTCCTCTGGGGGCTGGCACCATTATTGGTTCCGGGACCATATCGAATGTGGATCGTTCGGCAGGCTCATGCTGTTTGGCTGAAGTACGCATGCTCGAGATTATCAAGGACGGCAAAGCTTCCACGCCCTTCATGAGTTATGGTGACAGTATCCGGATTGAAATGTTCGACGCTGATGGTGCATCAATATTTGGTGCCATTGATCAGGTGGTAAAAAAATATACTCCGCCGATTTAGCCAGGGGTCGGAGAGTAATCCTATGAACGAGCCAGAAAACAACAAGCGCCCGCAAGCCCGCCCGGGAGTGATGGAAATCAGACCTTACCAGCCCGGAAAATCCGGCATTGAAGGGCAGGATCAGGTCATAAAACTGTCCTCGAATGAATCTCCTCTGGGGCCCAGCCCATTTGTCACAGAGCTCATACGCCAAGCTGATATAGACGCCGAGCGCTATCCCGACTCGGATGCAAAGGCACTGCGCGCTCAAATTGGGGAAAGCTATCATATTGATCCCGCATATATTTCTGTGGGGGCAGGATCAGATCAGATTTTGGCTCAGCTGGCCCGCATTTATGCCGGGTCGGGCAATGAAATTCTTCAGCCTGAAAATGCTTTTGTCGCCTACCGGATAAGTGCTGCGGCGGCGGGTGCCACCAGCATATTTGCACCCGAACGGAATTTCACTACTGATGTGGATGCGCTTCTGGAACGGGTGACGGCGAACACCAGACTGTTGTTCCTCGCCAATCCGAACAACCCCACCGGCACTATGATCGCGGCAGATGAATTGCATAGGCTCAGAGCGGGCTTGAGGTCTGATATCCTGCTGGTAATC
>JACZYI010000223.1 GCA_022571175.1 Pseudomonadota bacterium | reverse complement strand
CTGCTCGGTCGGCCTGTTATCATTCAGAACTGCGCGTTCAACTGCCGTGTGATGGCCTGCGGTAACCGTAGCTGTCCAGAATGCCAGCATGACACCGGTAATCGTCAGGGTCATTATTTTATTTATCTTGGTCATTTGCACCTCCCTCTTGAGGCTGTGCAAGTTAGACCCTGACGTCTTTTAACTCAAGCAATTCTCTGGGGAAGGTGTTTGAAGCTGCGCTGGAGCCGCAGCGGGGGTTAGCCTGTAGCAGCCGTTGAGGCGCTCTGGCCCTCTCGAGCCTTGAATTTCTGGATTGCCTTTTCCAGTCCCTTGCTCAACTCAATACCTATCTCGCCTCCGTCGCCCTTGACACGACCGGTAATGACCGCCCGCATGGAATCCACATGCGCCTTGATGATTTCCACATGGTTGTCGGTCAATTCGCCTTTGGAATAACTGAACTTGTTCAGAGACTCGGCAAAGCTGGATATCAGCGGATAGCCAAAAGTGCCCCCCTGACCCTTCATGTCATGGGCAATATCCGAAATTTCCTCAAAGAAAAACCGACGATCTTCAGATGTATCGACACAGCGGCGATGCTGCTCTGCCAGCCGATCAATCAGGCCTGATACCCAATCAGGATAATCCTCCGACATGGCTTCAAGAGCGGCCTCCGCTTCAGCCAGCGCTTCCGCAGAAATTTGCGGTTTGCCCCCGCCACCCAGGCCGGATACCTGTTCTTTCAAACGATTCTTGAACCGGTAAAGGCGAACAGCTATTTTAGTTTTATCAGCCAAATACCACCTCCACAGACGGGCTTTTTTCCGTCAGCAAACGGCGATCTTCCCGGTCGATAGATGTTTTTTGACGGCGCCGGTCCGGTCCAAAATAATTGTGGTTGTGAACAAATTGCCGATTCCTCTCAATAATCAAGACAAGTTTATCGCAGATATGATTGATGGTAAACGGCTTGGACAGAAACTCTGTGACACCTTGATCCCGGGCCTCCTGGACCCGTTCCTTTTCTGAATAGCCAGAGATCATAATGAAAGGCACAAAACGATCAGGGCTGTCTTTGTGACGGCGCAACCAGCGCAGCAACATCATCCCGTCCACTGGTGACATTTTCCAGTTGGAGATGACAATATCGATCCTCATTACACCCGCCTTCATGGGGTCACTGTGAACCAGCTTCATAAACTCGATGGCTTCTCCACCGTGATCTTTCGCGATCACGGTGCCGATGCCCAGTATTTTGAGTGAATTGATCAAAAGCGACCGGATAAAGGGGGAATCCTCTACAATCAGAACCGACAGTCTGTCAAAATCGTAATCCAAGCCGACCCCGTCCTGTTATTGCTGAGAGCTCTCAATCAAGGTTAATTTTCAGGGAAGTATACCCATCAAAACAGGCCCATAAGAACAGGGAAGGGTAAATAAAATCAAAACATCGGGGGAAGTTGTGGATTTAGAGACTTTCTGTCAAATCCGCTAATTCTGCCAAAGCAGACCGCAGTCGGGGCAGGTAGGAATGCCGTGTGTCAGGAACCTGATCGGCCACCAGCTCGGCCTCTTCGGCCAGTTCGCCCAGAGCCATGGCACCAATTGATCTGGCGGCACCCTTTAATTTATGGGCAAATTGTTTCCACTCCTCGCTGGTGCAGGCTTGCTCCATATCAGCAATATAGCCTTGGGCATTGGTATGGAAAAAACCCAATATCTCTCGTTCCATGGCAGCATCGCCGCCAGAAAACTGAGCTAACTGGTTTTTATCCAAAAGTGCTGTCACTGGATTTTTTCCGCCATTCGCGCCAAAGCTGATCTTCAAATATTGTGGCCGATAGCGCGACATCCGCTTTCGGTTATACGACACACCAGCCATTTTGGCTCAATCGGATTTCTGTGCCACGGTTCACACCATCCGGCATCCAGGCAAGCCTTGATTGTCCGGGGGGTGATTCTTTGACCATCGGCATCAAACAGCGGTAATTTACCACCCGGTTGACCGGTGCCAAGATCCAGATAACGCTTTTGTGCGCGCGACGGTTTTGCTCCCTTGGCATACAAGGTCGCACCGAATGAACGCTTCAGTACGGTTCCCATTAGTCTGTCCCCACATTCCTAATGTTTGGCAATCATGCCCAAAAGGGGTACATTTGTCATGTTATTCCTACATTTTTTGCATAAGCTACTGGATATTAACCATAATTCCGGCTTTGGGCTTGACCTTTTAGTGCGAAAGTTGAATCTTGTGGGCCGAGACGCTTATGGAGGGGGAGATATGAGCAAAGAAAAGCTGGAGTTTCTGCAAAGCGTGACCGGTGCGCCCGATGATATGGGCGAGAAAAGAGCGGTTCGTCAAATGGCGGGTGCGGTTCACCGGAAGACCTCACGCAGGTCCCTGCCGATTTATATTGCTTCGGGCGCCACTCTGCTCTGGACAGCCTTGGTGACCCTGCTCGCCCTCACCAGCGGATTATTCGCAATTGAAGGCACGCTCAGCTTTTCTGATCTGGCACTATTTGCGGCCGGGCTAACCTCCCCGGTGGTGGTGTTTTGGCTGATTGCCCTGGTCTATCAGCGGACCGATCCGCTTCTGGAACAGCGTCTTGATATGGCCAGGGGTCTGGATCGCACCCTGGACCCCCTTGATAATGCCGAAAAACGTCTCCAAGCCATCCAGCAGAATATCCATAAACAGCTGAAACTGATTGAGGGCGCGAGCGATGTTGCGGTGCAGCGGATCGAAAATCTGGAAAACCGCTTCCAGGAGCAGGTGGATCATCTGTTTTCCACCACCACCGATGTGGAAGCCAAGGCCGCCAGCGTCAGGGAATTGCTGGAACGGGAACGCCTGGCCCTTGAAACTCTCATAAGCGATATGGACGTGCGGTTCGAAGCGGTGGAAACCGGTTTTCACTCAATGACAGAATTGCTGGTCAGAGTGATTGACGAGACCCGTAATGAGGCAGCCTCGGCTGGACGCACCCGGG
>JACZYI010000222.1 GCA_022571175.1 Pseudomonadota bacterium | reverse complement strand
TTTCAAGGCATTTACGGAAAAATCAAAAAAGGCGAGACCGCAGTGATAGCCATGGGCTCTTATGGGGGCCGGGACTTATCTTTCACTTCCGATCTGGATCTGATCTTGCTGTACCGGTCAGAGGGTGATCTCTCTTCCGGTCCCAAGGCGCTTGACCCCAGCCAGTATTATAATCGTCTGGGCACACATCTTTTAACTGCGCTCCAGGCTCTGACCGAAGAAGGTCGGCTCTATGAGGTGGACTTGCGGCTGCGACCCTCGGGGCGCAAGGGGCCGCTGGTTGTCACACTCGAGACCTTTGAGGACTACCAGAAATCGAGCGCCTGGACCTGGGAACATATGGCTCTGACCCGCGCCCGGGTGGTCATTTCCAGCAAGCTGTTCGGCAAAAAAATAGAAAAAACCATCGCCAATATCCTGCAAATGAAACGCCACACCGGCAGTCTGCTCATCGCCATCGACGAGATGCATGAAAAAATTCAAAGTGAGTTTGGCTCTGAAAATATCTGGGACATCCGCAATGTTGCTGGTGGACTGGTAGATATTGAATTTATCTATCAGGCTTTGCTGCTGATTCACGGCCATGACCACGCCGGGATTTTCACCGCTCATGTGACGGAGGCTGTGGAAAGGCTTGTGGAGATCAAGGCGCTCGTGAAAAAGCAGGGGACAATGCTCTGTAAGATTCATGCGCTCTATCTGTCGGTCCAGGGCATCTTACGTCTTTGTCACGAAAGCTCGGCTGATGAGAATAATTTTTCAGCCGAACTGATGGCACTTTTGGCCGCAGCCGGAGATGCCGACAATTTCAATGATCTGAAAGTAGCACTTCAAACCGGACAAAGTTTTGTATCATTGCTCTATGATGAAGTGATAAAAGACCCTGCTCTGAAAGCAGCATCACCAGAAAAAGGAGACTGACATGGCACTGAATGTGGGCGAGCAAGCGCCTGATTTTTCACAACCCGGAAATGGTGAGAAAACCATCAGACTGGCTGATTATCGCGACCGCACTCTGGTCCTTTATTTTTACCCCAGGGACATGACTCCGGGCTGCACCACAGAAGCGATTGATTTCACCGCGCTTAAATCCTCGTTTGAGAAAGCCAATGCAGTGGTGGTGGGGGTCTCCAAAGATGCCCCCGCGCGCCACGATAAATTTATTACCAAGCATGACTTGGGCATCGCATTGGTCTCAGACCCGGAGGGAGACATGCTGGATGATTATGGCGTCTGGGGTGAGAAAAAGCTCTACGGGCGGACATTTCTGGGCATAACGCGCACCACCTATCTGATTGATGGCGAGGGAATGATTCGCCAAGTCTGGTCAAAGGTTAAGGTCAAAGGCCACGCCCAGGCGGTGCTTGAAGAGGTGGAAGCACTTGCCACGGGCGCTTGAAGCCCTAAGCGGCAAAAAAGTCTCTTTTCAGGGGAACATTCATCCGCTAAAAGCGTGTTTCTCAATAATCTGATTGATATTGAAGAATAATAACCGCTAAATCAGCCAATGGGGGGGGCATATCTTTTTAGTGTTTGAAAATAGACATAAGGCGTCTCTGTGGGCGCGGATTTTAAAATTTTTCCCGGAGCAGCAAATCTATTTTCGCGCCAATGGGATTGTGCGTTTTATTTCCATCTCCACGGCAGTACAAATGACTGCCGCAGGCCTGTTGCTGTTGGCTCTTGGCTGGAGCGCCATGACCTCGTTTTATTTTCTGGGCCGGGATGAGGCGATCGCCTCGCGCGATGATACCATTGATGTTTTAACCCAGGCCTATGATGACGCCAGCAATAGTATCATGGCGCTTGAGGGCGACCTTTCCAGGCGGGCTGAGGCGATTGAGGGAAGACAGAAAATTATTGAAGAACTGATTGAGGGCAATTCGGAATTCACCCTTATGGACGCCGCAGATGTGCCGCTCGACCAACATTTTGAAACCGAGCCCGGGTCTGTGCTGGATGCGCTCCATGATGATTTTGCCTCCCTCGCTCCCAGATTGTTCTTTGCCTCGGGCGCTTATGCCGCAGCGGCACCTGATCTCCCGAGTGGAACCGGCGCACTTTCAGGATGGTTAAGCCTGATTGAAGCGGATCAAAAACGAATGGCACTGTCTTTCAGCATGTTGGCAGAGCGCCGTCTGGATGAAGTCTCCCGGGTGCTGGGGTCAGCGGGCATGACACTGGACCAGCAACTGGCGCTCTGGGACCAGCCAGTTCTCACCGAGCCTGGCTCTGAGATGGGAACCGGCGGCCCTTTCATTCCAGTTTCTTCAGACACTGCCCTTCCCTTAATATACCGCGTTGGGGACCATAAAGTGGGGGATGCCTTCGCCCAGTTGAAACACGACTGGGACCGGGTGCAAAGGGTGATATTTTCACTGGACCGGGTGCCTCATCTGATGCCGCCAGAGGACTATTATCTCTCCAGCCGTTATGGCCCCAGAACCGATCCTATCAAGAATATTCCGGCCTTCCATCCGGGCATTGACATGTCGGGCTGGCCGGGCACCAAAATTCGTGCCTCAGCTACCGGCACAGTGGTCCATGCTGGCTGGTATGGCCCCTACGGAAATATGGTGGAAATTGATCATGGCAACGGATTTAAAACACGATATGGCCATCTTCGCAAAATACTGGTAGAAAAAGGTGATGTGGTGTCGCTGGGCCAGCTCATCGGCGAAATGGGTAAAACTGGCCGCGTCACGGACACTCACGTGCATTTTGAAATCTGGCTGAACGGGGACCTTAATGACCCCCTGCCCTTTATGAAAGTTTCTGATGATGTTTTCGAGATCAAAAGACGATACGCCGGTTACGCCGACTTCCCAGGCTAAAGGCGATAAAAAAAATGAGCGACGCGCTACCTCCGCGCCCTCAATCATCGGCTCTGATGTGCAGCTCGTTGGTAATTTGACAACCATTGGCGAAGTGCAACTTGACGGCATCGTTGAGGGTGATGTCAATTGCGGTTCGCTGGTCCTGGGTGAGCACGGAACGGTCACCGGCACC
>JACZYI010000221.1 GCA_022571175.1 Pseudomonadota bacterium | reverse complement strand
CCACCCAGAATGTTATGATCCTCAGCGGTGACAATGGCACCGGTCTTGAAGGCGCAATCTGCCACCAGATCCCGATCCATGGGTTTGATGGTAGCCATATTGACCACCCGGGCCTTAATGCCTTCAACCCGCAATATCCGTGCGGCATCAAGTGCCCTTGAGACTTCCACCCCGGTGGCGATGATTGTCAGGTCGCGACCATCCACCAGAATTTGCCCCCGACCAATCATGAAATGACTGCTATCGCCCGGCAGATCGGGTGCTTCGCTACGGCCTGTGCGCATATAAACCGGGCCATTATATTCCAGAATGGCGCGGGTGGCTGCGGCCATTTCAATGGGGTCGGCGGGTGAGAGTACCGTCATACCAGGAATGGCGCGAAAACAGGCCAGATCCTCAAGGCATTGGGCCGAGCCACCATCGGGGCCCACATCAAGGCCAGGGTGGGAGGCGATAATTTTTACATTGCGGTTTGAATATGCAATCGAGAGCCGGGTTTGTTCTATGGCCCTCAGACAGAAAACCGCAAAGCTCGTGACCACCGGGATAAGGCCGGTTGCGGCCATGCCACCAGCCGCTGCGAACATGTTCTGCTCGGCAATGCCAAACTGAAAAAAACGATCCGGGTGACGCGTGCGCACATGATGCATACCCGTGCCGCCGGCAATATCGGCATCGAGGACCACCACCTTCGGGAACTCATCCATCAAATGAGCCAGCGCCTCTCCACAAGCCTCCCGGAGCGAATTGCCAGCCGTGCCAATCAATTGCGGGGCAAGGGCAGTCATAAGCGAAACCCCTCGTTAATCTCATTGGGGATGTTGCCCGATATCCAGGCATGGGCGTCCGCATCACTCAGGCCAAGACCGGTGAGCGCCGAGATGGCCTCGTGGTCGCGCAACAACACGCTGCCGTGCCAGACCGGAATGCCCTCCATATAAGAGACCCCTTTGCCCTTGATGGTATGGGCGATAATCACCGTGGGCCTGTTGGTCTCGGCGTGTGCCGCATCAAAAGCTGACCGGATGTCTTCAAAGTCATGACCGTCAATATTGCGGGTGTTCCAGCCAAAGGCTTGCCATTTATCTGCCAGGGGCTCCAGCCCCATGATGTTTTCATTCAAATCATCGGACTGCATTTTGTTGAAATCAATGATCGCGGTCAGGTTGGACAAGCCAAAATGGGCAGCCGACATGGCCGCTTCCCAGACTTCACCTTCCTGTAATTCTCCATCGCCCAGCAGCGCATAAACCCGGGTCTGATTGTCCTGATGCCTGAACCCGAGCGCCATGCCGAGTGCCACCGAAAAGCCCTGAGCCAGCGAGCCGGTGGAGGTCTCGGCAAAGTCGCAATCGAGCACATGGGGATGTCCCTGGAGGCGTGAGCCCAGCTTCCGGAGTGTGCTGGTCTCATTGGGCATCAGAAGCCCGGCCATGGCAGCAGCCGCATAGAGGGCCGGGCAGGCATGTCCCTTGGAGAGCACAAAACGGTGACGTTCGCCATCGAGGCCCGGAACGGGATTTTTCAGAAGCTCACCCCAGATATAAGCCAGCAAATCAGCGGCTGAAAGCGAGCCACCGGGATGTCCCGACCTGGCGGCATGGATTGAGGTTATGGTCAAGCGGCGAATTTCCGTTGCCAGAACTTCCAGCTCGGTATTTTGCAGAGGCATAGGCTTCAGGTCCCAGTTTTTTTTAGAGACCACAGAATGGGGCGAAAAGTTCTTATTTTTGGTTAACTATGGGCGCCAAATTTACTCGTGCCGGTATTTACGGTCTTCGGGCTGTGATAATGGCGGTGCGGCCAAAACCGGCAGCGGCCAGTGCCTGATAAAAACGGCGCCGGGTGCTGTTTCCCATATGTTGGGACAGGCCCTGGTCGAAGGTTTTTCTGAGCTGGTGAAGCTTGCGACCCTGCGTTTTGTCGCCCACATAATTCTGGCCCATGAGCAAAAAAAGTTCCATGGGAAAGGTGGTGTCCCTGCTGACCAGTTCAAACCCGCAGGATATGACCAGGTTTTCAAGCAGTTCAAAGGAAAAATAATTCAAATGATGCTTGGGAACCACCCACCAGGGTTCGAACTCATAATGTTGGATCAGGGCATCCTGAAGGTCATTAAAATCATTGGGCACCGAGAGACAAATGAGACCACCGGGCACAAGCTGCTGATAGGCCAGCGTCAGTATTTCGGCCGGGTTTGGAATATGCTCCAGCACTTCGCCCATATGAACCACATCACACCGCCCGAGCTTTTCGACCAGCAGGGCGGTATAAAAATCATTTATCACCGTCAAACCAAGGCCCACGGCATGCTCTGCTGCACTCAGGGACGGCTCCACACCGGTTCCATGCCAGCCCCGGGATTTGGCTTCGAGCAGAAAAAAACCCGGGCCAGAACCGATATCCAGAACTGTCCGGCGGTCAGGTGGCAGATGGGCCTCAAAGATCTGAAAACGATCGGCATAGGTCAGCCTCAACCAGGCTTCATCTTCCCCGGCAACCGTAATATATTGGGGCCGCTCACTATCGTAAAATTCCTCACGGTAAAAACGCGTGAGTTCTTCCGGGTCGGGCAGGGGCAGAATATGGGCAAAACCGCACAGGTCACAGGCGATAATATCAACGCCGTCCTTATGGGCCATCAGCGGGCCAGCGTGGCCCTGCCAGCGATAATCGATTTTTTCGGCTTGTGCAGTCATGATCTGAGCAGGCTAAGGGATAACCCATCAAGAAATTCTTAAGCATGGCTCGGCATAATGCCCAATAGTAAATTATTCACCCTGGATGGACCCGATGACCCGTCACTTTCTGCCTTATGGCCGCCAATCAATCGGCGAGGATGATCTGGCTGCGGTATTGCGTGTGCTGCGCTCTGA
This sequence comes from Pseudomonadota bacterium, assembly GCA_022571175.1. Lineage (GTDB taxonomy): Bacteria > Pseudomonadota > Alphaproteobacteria > Sphingomonadales > SMXR01 > JACZYI01. The sequence continues at coordinate 136 of JACZYI010000221.1, read as the reverse complement.
TTATCTCACTACCGGGCCGGAAGTTGCAGAATTTGAATCCGCGCTGGCGGAGAAAATCGGCGTGAAGCATGCGGTGGTCTGCGCCAATGGCACCGCGGCACTTCATTTGGCCATGCTGGCTTTGGGCCTCGGGCCC
>JACZYI010000038.1 GCA_022571175.1 Pseudomonadota bacterium | reverse complement strand
GCCGTCGCCAGAGTTTCGCCCATGCGCCCATGCCGCGCATGACCAACACCTTCATGGAGGCCGGCGGTGAATCGCCGGAAGATATCATCGCCGGTGTGAAGCGCGGCCTCTATGCGGTCAATTTTGGCGGCGGACAGGTTGATATCACCAACGGTAAATTTGTGTTCAGCTGTACTGAGGCCTATCGGATCAAAAATGGCGAAATACTGGAACCAATCAAAGGGGCCACCCTGATCGGTAACGGACCGGACGTGCTGACCAAAATTCGTATGATTGGAAATGATTTAGAGCTTGATCCGGGTGTGGGTACCTGCGGCAAAGCCGGACAGTCAATCCCGGCAGGTGTGGGTCAGCCAACCATCCTCATTGACCGCCTGACAGTTGGTGGAACCGCCGCCTGACCTTCAGACACGAATATATTTATATGATGACAAAAGAAAACCGGACGCGAAAAAATCGCGCCCGGTGTCTAGAAAGTTTTTGTCTGGACTAGACGCCGGCTTTTGCGGCACCAAACCATACGGCTGTAAGAATACCTGAGACGGCTGCAGAAAGACCGCCTTTTACGGCCATCATAATGTCCACTGCTCCGCCCATCATCACTGTGTATAAGAGGACGCTAACAGCGGCAGCGACAAAATACATCGCGAACGTCACCATGTTATCTTGCAGACCGCTTGTGATGTTGCCCATCAAATCACCACCTGAACCGGCATTCATGCCGATAAAGATGATTGTAAACAGCCACATCAGGTCTTCGTTGCCAGCAAGAAAGGCAATGTTCCCCTGCATAACCCACCAGGCAACGGTGAAGCCAACGCCTGCGACGATCCATGCAATAAGCTTGTTAACCATAATTTCCCCCTTCTAGGGTTAAACGAATGGCAGGATATTAGCGCAAGTAGGCCGGGTTGCAAAATCACCAAACTACAAAAAATTGTATATTATCCCTTGACATGCCCCAATATGTAGCATTTTGGGACATTTTATTTGATATTTTAGCTCGCCAGCAGCATGGTATGAATATCCATGCGGATAAATCGCCTCAGATAGCGAAACTACCGTTTGGGCTGATTCTTGGTTGGATATTAGTCAAAAGAGAAAAGGCGCGTAAAACACCGCGCCCTTTCAGTGGAATTTGTCTTCGTTGGTCTGGGTCTAGGATCCGTTGTCCATGGCGCTGATCCACAGGGCCGTCATAAAACCTGCCACCACGGCAAGTACGCCATCTTGAATTATTGCCATGATATCAAATCCGCCATCACCAAAGAGAAATGGTGCGACCACTCCGATGGTCAAGCCCGCAACCGCGAACCAGAGAAGATTTGGCACAAAATCTTTGATTGAATTTATGAATTTATCAAACATTGCTTTTCCTCTCTAATTTATGATCGCATATATGCGATTGTTGCGATGGTCCAGAACCACCATCCAGCGCCCAGACCGCCCATCGACATTCCTTCTTCTGGTGCGAAATAGGCAACCTGCGAACCCACATAGTACCAGGCCATAACCAACAGGCCCATCAGTACCCAGGATACGATTTTATCAACCATCTCTAAGCCCCTCATGATTGTTACCGTTCTCAACAGCCTATCGAATTTTCCGGGGAAACACAAAAATATAGTTAAAAATTGATTAACCTACTACTGGTGGTATATAAAAAAGACAATTACCACAATATGTTGTGTGTGTAGCCAAAAAAAAGAAAAATGATACTTTTGAGGAAAACTGAGCCTTCCAGATGCATATTTTGGGCTGTTTCGCCATTAATGAGTCGCAAAATCAATAGCTGAATTCTTCGAAAATCTTCGAAATATCGCCTTTCCAGCGCCCGTGATACGCTTCGAGAAGCTCGTCAGCGGGCGTTCGGTTGTCACTGACACTGCTATGAAGGGTCTGTAAAAATCCGCGTTCATCAGCATCAATTGTCCCCTTGATACCCCTCGCCCTGAGGCCCGCTTCGGCAATTGCCAAAACCTCGCGCGCCACATCTCTGACCGTCCCGCTTCGGAATTTGGCCTCAAGGGCGAGACGCGGCACATCTGTTCGCATGGTTTCGATTTCCTCAATCGACCAATCTTTCACCAAATCATATGCCGCATCCAAGGCAGTCTGATCGTAAAGAAGCCCTACCCAGAGCGCAGGCAATGCGCAAAGCTTGGACCATGGCCCCCCGTCTGCGCCCCGCATTTCGATGAAGGTTTTGAGACGAACTTCAGGAAAAGGCGTTGTCAGGTGATTAAACCAATCTTCAAATGTAGGCTTTTCACCTGGAAGTGCTGGCAGTCGGCCATCCATAAAATCTCGAAAGGATTGTCCTGCGGCATTTATATATCCATCTCGATAGACAAAATACATGGGCACATCGAGCACATAATCCACCCAGCGCTCGTATCCAAATCCATCTTCAAAAACAAAGGGCAACTGGCCGGTTCGGTCCGGATCGGTATCTGTCCAGATGTGGCTGCGATAAGACTGAAACCCATTTGGCTTGCCTTCGCTAAAGGGTGAATTAGCGAACATGGCGGTGGCAACGGGTTGCAATGCAAGTCCCACCCGGAATTTCTTCACCATGTCGCTCTCATCCGCGAAATCGAGATTGACCTGCACGGTTGCCGTCCGGTGCATCATGTCCAGCCCCAGATTGCCTTTTGTGGGCATATAGGCCCGCATAATATCATAGCGCCCCTTGGGCATCTGCGGAGCCTCATCCCGACTGAGCGTGGGATGAAATCCCAGACCAATAAACCCGACACCCAGCGCGTCACCCGCCTTTTTGGCCCGCGCAAGATGGTCATGCACTTCGCTGCAAGTCTGATGAATATCGGTCAGGAGTTTTCCGGAAAGTTCCAGCTGCCCGCCCGGCTCCAGCGTTACCGTTGCCCCGTCGCCATCAAGGGCAATTACATTATTCTGCTCGCAAATGGGTGACCAATTGTCCCCGGACAGGGCCTGAAGCAAGGATCGAATGCCGTTATCTCCTTCATATTCGAGAGGAGAATTATCGGCCAGATGGAAACAGAATTTCTCATGTTCGGTGCCAATAGCCCAGCGATCCCGGGATTTTTCGCCCGATGCGATAAAATCCACAAGCTGGGCCTTGTTTTCAATTGGCTGTTTGAGGTCGCTCATTCAGCCCCCCGCTATTCCTGGCACCAATGTAATTTTACCCCAGCCATACAACTGGCAAATGGCACACTCCATGCCACAATATGGGTGAAGATTCCTTGAGTTCCAATAAGATAATCATATTATTACTCATTGATATGATCAAACGCCGGGAATTACCAATCACCCAGAGCCAAGTGCCACACGGTCAAGGCCGCGATAGCTGCTGTATCCGCCAGCAAAAGGCGTGGGCCGAGCGATACGGGAACAACATAGGGCTTTGAGAGGATATGCAACCGCTCGTCAGGTGAAAAACCACCCTCCGGCCCCACCAGTAGGGCCCAGGATTTAATTTTTTTATTGGCCCCAAATTTTTTCAATACCGCCAATGGATTATCGCCCTTGCCTGCCTCATCGCAGAACACAAGTCGGCGTTCATCCGGCCAATCCTCCAGTACTTCTTGCAAAGTTTGAATGGGTCTGACTTTAGGCACCATCAGACGGTGGCATTGTTCTGCTGTCTCTTTTGCAATGGCCGCCAATCGCGTGATTTTAATTCCTCTTGAATCAGAATATTCGGTCAGAACTGGCAGAAGCTCCGAGATTCCAAGTTCGGTTGCCTTTTGAACCATAGAATCCACGGAGGCCCGCTTAAGTGGAGCGAACAGTAGCCAAAGGTCAAGCCCTGCTCTCTGGGGCCGCAATTGCTCTTGCGCTGAGAGAATTGTTTTTTTCTTATGGGCTTCGAGAATTTTTGCCCGCCATTCCCCGTCTCTACCATTAAAGAGAACCACCTCATCTCCTGCTTTACGGCGCATGACATTCACAAGGTAATGGCTGTCTTCCGATGACAAGACAACCCGTTTGTCAGCGCCCAGTGGAGCGGTCACACAGAGTCTGATTTTTGATTTGCTCGTCAAGCCAGATCCTATTCACTAATTTTGGTTCTCACTTTATTGACAAGGCCTTATGGGCGTATGGTACTAACCGCAAATGCCGACAATGCAAGCTCGGGAAGAAAAAAGTCAATGTCATCAGATGAAATTCAGAAAGATCAGCCAATCGCAGATACGGTAGTGGGTCATTGGGTCAATCATGGCGCGCCACAATTTACCAGACCCTATTTGCGCCTGGCCCGCGTTGATCGCCCCATCGGGACCTGGTTGTTACTGTGGCCATGCTGGTGGTCCATCGCCATGGCAACCAGCCGCGATCAAGTTCCGGATATTTGGCTTTTGGCCCTGTTTGCGATTGGCGCTTTCCTGATGAGAGCTGCGGGCTGCACCTTCAATGATATTGTGGATAAGGAGTTTGATGCAAAAGTTGAACGCACCCGACTTCGCCCCCTGCCCAGCGGCCAGATCACAGTGTTTCAGGCCTGGATATTCCTGCTCGGCCTTGTGGCTTTGAGTTTTCTGATTCTGCTAACATTCAATCCGTTGGCGGTGGTTGTGGGTTTGGCTTCCCTGCCATTAATTGTGATCTATCCCTTTATGAAGCGGGTCACTTATTGGCCTCAGCTTTTTTTGGGACTAACTTTCAACTGGGGTGCCATGTTAGGGTGGGCAGCGGTGAGCGGAGAAGTGCCAGTAGCGGCACTTTTGCTGTTTACTGGCGGCATTTTGTGGACACTTGGGTATGATACCATCTATGCCCATCAGGATAAGGAGGACGATGCCTTGATTGGTGTCAAATCGACGGCCTTGAAGTTTGGAAAGTCCACCAAGAGCTGGCTTTTTGCTTTTTATGGCGGCGCTGTTTTGTTGATTGGGCTATCCGGAGTCCTGGCTGGCATGGGAATCGGATTCCAGATTGGGCTTTTGGTCCTGGCCTTGCATTTTATCTGGCAAATACGGCGTGTGGATATTGAAAATTCCGCGAGTTGCCTTGGCATTTTTCGTTCAAACGCGCTCGCCGGGTGGCTGCTGTTTATTGGCGCCACCCTCGACCGGTGGATTTGAGACCAGACAATGGCATTTGACTCTCTCAGAGATTTTATTCAGTTCCTTGAGGTCCGGGGAAAACTGACCCGGGTGACAGAGGAAGTCACAACCGAGTTGGAAATAACCGAAATTCAAACCCGCGTCATTGCAGAAGGTGGCCCTGCCATATTGTTTGAGAATGTGATTCGCCAGGATGGCACGCGCTCTGAAATACCTGTTCTGGTCAATCTCTTTGGAACCGTCGAGCGAGTCGCCATGGGCATGGATCGAAAGGCCAATGAATTGCGGTCTCTGGGTGAAGAGCTTGCGCTTATGCGCCAGCCGGAGCTGCCAAAAACGCTGAAAGATGCGATTGATCTTATTCCTCTTATAAAAACGGCGCTAAAAACCCGGCATAAAAAAGTGCGCAAGGCCCCGGTTCACGAAGTTGTACTTGAGGGCGACCAGGTGGATTTGACCCGGTTGCCCATCCAAACCTGCTGGCCCGATGAACCCGCGCCCTTGATTACATGGCCATTGGTGGTGACCAAAGGCCCGGGTAAGAGTTCCATAGATAACTATAATCTGGGCATTTATCGCATGCAAGTTCTCTCCAAGAATCAGACCCTGATGCGGTGGTTGAAACACCGAGGTGGTGCCCAGCACCACGCCCGCTGGAAGGGTAAAAAACGCGATCCTCTACCCGCTGCAGCTGTCATTGGCGCGGACCCGGCAGTCATTATTGCAGCGGTCACACCCCTTCCGGAAACCCTGTCAGAATATGATTTCGCAGCGCTCTTGAGAAAGAAACGGCTGGAGTTGGTCCAATGTAAAACGGTACCATTGATGGTGCCAGCAACGGCGGAAATTATTCTTGAGGGATATGTATCTCTGGATGAGCAAGGCCATGAGGGGCCCTATGGTGATCACACCGGCTATTATAACGCAGCCGAAGATTTCCCGGTTTTTACCGTAACTGCCATAACCATGCGGAAAGACCCGATTTATCTTTCCACCTATACCGGCAGGCCACCGGACGAGCCCAGCATTCTTGGGGAAGCATTGAATGATGTTTTTGTACCACTTCTGCAGCAACAGTTTCCTGAGATTATTGATTTCTGGCTGCCGCCAGAGGGCTGTTCTTACCGCATAGCTGTAGTCTCAATCGATAAAGCCTATCCCGGCCATGCCAAGCGCGTGATGATGGGCATATGGTCCTATTTACGTCAGTTCATGTATACGAAATTTGTAATCGTGGTGGATGCAGACATGGATGTCAGAAACTGGACAGACGTTATGTGGGCCATTTCCACCAACATGGACCCTGGCCGGGATATGACCATCATTGAAAATACGCCTATTGATTATCTGGATTTTGCCTCTCCGGTTTCAGGGCTTGGCAGCAAGGTGGGTCTGGATGCCACCAGCAAACTACCGGGCGAGACTGACCGGGTCTGGGGCCGAAAAATTAAAATGAGTGATGAAATCATTGAGCTGGTTACAAAGAAATGGCCAAAACTGGGTCTTGATGGCAACGGCAAACCGATCTGGAAGTAACGGAATCTCTCACAGCTATTTGAACCGACGGGCCTCAGAGGTGATACCCTTTTCTTATTCTGCAAGCCTATACTCCCCTCATCTTTCCGGGTGAGGAATCTCATTTATCGAAGGCTGGTTTTTTAAAAGTTCGTTGGTGCCAGTACCCCCTGACCCTGAAAGACCCTTATCCGATACCTTCATACTAGAAGGTATTCCCTTGCACCTCCTCTAGCTCCCGCCTTCGGGCGGGAGCTTTTTTATTGAGCCCCATGCAAGACCTGTGTAATGACCAGCATCTGTCCTGTTTTTAATTCACTTAGAAGGATATGCTGAACCATGCCGAAACCATCCCTTGACCTGATCCAGCAGGTGGTTGAGAAAGCCAAAGCTGCCGGTGCGGATGCTGCAGACGCTCTGGCCGTGGAAGGACGCTCCCTCTCAGTCACGGTCCGGAATGGCAAACTCGAAGACATTGAGCGCGCAGAAGCCCAGGATTTTGGTTTGCGGGTATTTGTGGGCCACAGACAGGCTATTGTCTCATCATCGGATTTTAGTGATGATGCCATCAATGCGCTGGTGGAACGGGTTGTGGATATGGCGAAAGTCGCCCCCGAAGACTCCGATGCAATCCTGCCCGACGCTGCCCAGCAGGGATATGATCCCGCACTCGATCTTGATTTGCTCGATAAGGGCGAGGTGAGCGAAGAGACAATCAAAGAACATGCCCGCCGGGCGGAGGCGGCAGGCCTTGTGGTTAAAGGCATCACCAACAGTGAAGGGGGTGGAGCCTCTGTATCCAAAAGCCAGATTTATCTTTTATCCAGTACAGGTTTTTCAGGACATTATCGAACCAGTTCTCATTCTCTTTACGCCACTTTGATAGCCGGTGATGATACCGGCATGGAACGCGACTATGATTATTCTTCGACCCGCCACTTCGAAGACCTCGAAAGCCCGGAGACCATCGGCCGGAGCGCAGGTGAACGTACCGTTAAAAGATTGAACGCTCGAAAACCTGATACCGGTGCTGTACCCATCATTTTTTCACCCCGGGTTTCAAACAGCTTGCTTGGACATTTTTTACAGGCCATCAACGGCGAAGCCATCTCCCGAGGCACAAGTTTTCTGAAGAATCAGATGGGCAAGCAGATTTTCGGCAAAGGGGTGGCAATAAGCGATGACCCCTTGCGTATAAGGGGGCTGCGTTCAAAGCCCTTTGACGGTGAAGGCATCGCCACCAGAAAACTTCAAATTATTGTAGATGGTCGGCTGGAAAGCTGGATTCTTGATTGCACTAATGCACGGAAACTGGGCCTCGCCACCACCGGTCACGCCTCGCGTGGAATTGCAGGGCGACCCTCCCCGCAACCCACCAACGTTTTTCTTCACCCCGGTCAGGAAGACCCTGAAGCGCTGATGGATGGCATTGAGAGCGGCTTTTATATCACCGAATTGATCGGCATGGGAGTTAACCCGGTAACCGGCGATTACAGTCGTGGTGCCACCGGTTTCTGGATTGAAGGCGGCAAGATTTCCTATCCCGTCAATGAAGTCTCAATCGCAGGCAATCTGAAAGACATGTTCAAGGCTTTAATACCCGCCAACGATCTTGAGTTCCGCTACGGAATAGATGCGCCCACCATTCGCATTGATGGAATGACGGTCGCGGGCAACTGATGTTAAAAATGCATCAGTTGGGACAATTGCGCCCTAAAAAAATCGCTTGATTGAAAAAACGAACCGCGATTTGGATCCGGTCACTATGGCCTGGTTGTTATCGTGATATCTTAAACCCAGTTCAAACCCCAGAACATCCATATAGAGGCTAGCCCCCCAATCCCACTTGTCAAAACCACCTTCAAAATCCTCATAACCGGCTTGAAAGGCGATTGTCACAGGGGGGAAATCGCCGAGCGGAATCGGGATTTCTGCGTCCATAAAGCTGTAAATTGATCGTCCAAGGCCAAACTCGCGATTATCAGGCACGTAACTCAGTCCGGCCCTGGCGTATACAAAACCAATATCGCGACTGATGGAACTTCTGAATTCAAAATATCCGTCGCTGCCGCCATTTCCATGAAAGCTGTCGTAGGCCACAGCGAAGTTCAAGTCATAGGCCCCCGAAGTGGTTCCCCAACCCGCTGCAGCCTCCAGCTCAAAATCCCGACCGAAAACTCCAGACGAAAGAGAGCTAACAAAAAAATCGGTGTAAAACCCTTTTGGAAATAGAACCGACAATAACCCCTGCGCCACGATGTCACCGTCGGACCGCGAGACACCCCGAAAAACGTAATCAGTGGAAAAACTAAAATCACCCTGCAATTCAATGGGCTTGTCCTGCGCCCGGGCAGAATTGTCAGTGAAGATTGTGCCAAACAAAATGACAATGATGATTGGAACAAAAGAGAAAATTTTCATAACTGCTGTCTTTCCAGATTTTATTATTGAAGACCAACCAGAAGTCCGGGATCAAGTCTTACCTTGCCCCAATTTACGCGCCAGTCAACATGAGGTCCGCTGGCTCGGCCCGTAGCACCAATAGTACCAATCTTTTCCCCTTTCTGAACAGACTTGCCTACGATGACATCCACTGACTGCAAATGAAAAACTGTGGAGCTGACACCAAAACCATGATCAATAATTATGATGCCACCCTCAAGCAGAAAATCGGGCTCGGCAAGTGTAATAATGCCTCCCAGAGGCGCAATCACCGGTGTGTGAATCGGGGCGGCCACATCCAGCCCATAATGCGGCGAACGGGGTTCACCGTTTAAAATTCTCTGCGACCCATAGACGCCGGAAATGCGTCCCTCCGCAGGCAAAATAAATTCGAACCTCCATTCCAAAAGATCAGACTGCACCGCTCTGGCACTGGCCACCATGCCTCGCTCATGCCTTTGACGTTGTAATTGTTCGGGTGGAATATTGACGGTGGCTGGCGGCAATCCTTCGATCCGCTCAATGTGATAGTCCTGAGCAGAGACGATCAGCGTTTCAACCAATATTTTTCCATCGGGGAGCGATATTTTAAGCTCCGCAGTGTCACCTGCATCCCGAGAAAATCCGAACACGAACAGTCCATCATCCGAAATTTGAATTCGGTTCCCCTCAAAATAAACCTCTGAACCGGGCTTGGTTTTTCCGATCACCAGGCCTCCTTGGATAAAGGCACCCGTAAAGCCCACAGGCCCATCTGAAAATCCCTTGGCTGCAAAACCCGAGAATGCCAGCAACAGGCCCAGCACGAAGCCCAAAGGGATCACAGCAGGCCATGATTTTGTGATGCACTTCATTATTCAGCATGTTTCCTTGATGTTCAGAGGCTTTATCACCTGCCAATCAGACCAAAATGGGGCAGACCAAAATGGGCCAAAGCTCAAGCAGACATTTTTTCAGATGGATGGTCGTTGCGGCGAGACGCAACCTCGGCGTTCAGATAGGCCTCCTGCTGCTCCACCGACCAATATTTAATTTGATGCAGAGGAATCTTGAGGCCAGTGACAGCACATCGAACGTGGTCACCTGGTTTCATGATATCCAGTTGCCCGTCCCCAAAATAAAGAAATGCTTCTCTGTCCTTGTCACTCAAAATAATTTCCCCTGAATTTGACCGCTGGATATTTGCTTCTTTTTTCGGGCCTTGGCTAGTCCTTTTTCCCTGCCGGCGGTCGCGGGCACCCGTCCATCGCTGAATTCAATCTCGAGAGCGTCCCCGCTCTTTATCATGGCCGCTTTTGAAACCGGATGCCCGGTGGCTCCATAGACCACTGAAAAACCCCTCTTCAGCACATTCTGATAGCCCAGACTTTCAAGCAATCGTCCGACACCTGAAAGGCTTGTTTTAAAGAAAACTGATCTCTGCCGCATAGCCCGTCTCAAATTATGCGAAACACCCTCAAGGCTTTTGGATTTGAGAGCCGCCATTTGCCGGATGACTGAGGGCAAAAATCCCGCTTCCAGCCTCTCGAGGCAAGCACGCCCGATTTGAATTAATGCCGCCAGTCCACGAGGCAATCGCCCGGAAAGCTCGTCCAGCTTTTGACTGGCTATGCCCATTAAATCTCTCGGGCTTGGAAGTACCCGAGCAAGGCCGGAGATTCGCTCATCCATATTTTTAATGTATCGCGTGACAGCTCTCGCCTGACGCAGTCCGAAATCATCCAGCACATTCATCAACTCAGACCTGACCGGAACTGCAAGCTCGGCTGCAGCACTCGGGGTCGGAGCCCTTAAATCGCTGACATAATCTATAAGAGTGGTATCGGTCTCGTGCCCAACCGCAGAAATGAGTGGAATTTTGCTGGCTACCACCGCACGAACCACGTTTTCCTCATTGAATGCCCAAAGATCTTCTAGGCTGCCGCCTCCCCTGGCAACAATCAGAATATCAGGCCGGGGTGAAACCTGGGTGTTGAAACCAGCGATAGCTGCCACAATTTCCTCAGCCGCCCCTTCGCCCTGGACGCGAACCGGCCAAATGATAACCGGTCGGGGAAAACGATCCTCCAGGCGGTGCAAAATATCACGGATAACGGCACCAGTGGGAGAAGTAATGACGCCAATGAGCTTGGGAATCTGCGGAAGTGTTTTTTTGCGTGCCGGATCAAACAGACCTTCTGCTGCCAGTTTTTTCTTGCGCTCTTCCAGCAAAGCCATCAGGGCGCCAACGCCTGCAGGCTCCATCCGGTCTACAACCATTTGATATCGTGACCGCGCAGGGTAAGTAGTGAGTTTTCCGGTGCAAATAACTTCAAGACCATCTTCGGGCTGAAACTTCAGGCGAGACGCCACGCCCCGCCACATAACGCCATCCAGAACCGCATTTTCGTCTTTAAGTGAGAAATACACATGGCCTGAATCCGCGCGTTTCAGTCCGGATATTTCAGCACGCACACGCACACGGGAAAAAGAGCCTTCAACCGTCTTTTTCAAAAGTCGCGAAATCTCGCTAACCGAATATTCTTTGATAGTGTCGGTGGGTTCAGTCATGGGCCTTTAATTTTCCATTCTTGCGGGTGCTGCGCAGATGATCATACCCCACCAGAGGTTTTTGAACAGAAAACAAATGCGCATCCCTCCTACAGCCTTGCCCGGATGCTGACCTGTGCTAGAAGAATGGATAACAGCAGGAGAGTCAGGGGTGAATATTCTGGTTATTGGTTCGGGAGGAAGGGAGCATTCGCTCTGTTGGGCCCTGGCATCCTCACCGCAAACTGAGAGGCTTTATTGCGCCCCCGGTAACGGGGGTATAGCGCAGGTAGCCGAGTGTATTCATCTCGATGCCGGGAATCATAGCGAAGTCATCAATTTTTGCCGCGATCAGGTAATTGGCCTGGTTGTGATTGGACCCGAGGCTCCGCTGGTGGCGGGCATGGCCGATGATTTGCGCGCAGCCAATATCAGAGTTTTTGGGCCAAGTGCCAAAGCCGCCCAATTG
>JACZYI010000037.1:10851-12029 GCA_022571175.1 Pseudomonadota bacterium | reverse complement strand
TGTGACCGGCGAGTTGCGGATATTGGCAGTGATCTTGGTCAGGAAATTCCGGCCGATAATCATGGGCTCGGCTTCCGGGTGATTGATGTTGCTCGGGATGATGGCGCGCCCCCGGGCCACTTCCTCGCGCACAAATTCGGGCGTCACATAATCGGGCAGCGTTGCCCCGAGCGGTTGGCCCTGGTCTGGGTTCAGCAGTTTTTTCTGCTCCCGTCCTTCGTTTTCACGGAGTGCAATATAGTCCATTTCCGGGGTGATAATGCCCGCTCTGGCATAATGCATCTGGCTCACATTTTTGCCGGCTTTGGCCTTCAGGGGTGTGGGTAAATTGGGAAAGGTCGGCACCAGTCGTTTGCCAGTGGCCCCGCCATTATCTTCGGGTTTCACTTTGCGACCCTCATATTCCACCACATCACCCCGATCCAGTATCCATTGACGTTTCAAGGGCTTGAGGCCTTTTTTGATATGGATTTTCTGATCCGGGTCAGAGTATGGACCAGAGGTGTCATAAACTGTGAGCGGGTCTTCCAGTGCGCTCGGGTGCAGGGCAATCTCGCGCATGGCCACGCGCACATCATCACGGGTTGGACTTTGCAGATAGATTTTCCGGCTGCCTTCAATCGGTCCGGTGGTGACCCGGATTTTGGCTAATTTTCCGTTTGATATTTTTGTTGGGGCGTTCATGGACTTTCCCCTCGGGTTCAATTTTTGATCCGGGGGCGCAAGGCCGGGGAAATGGGAAAGGGTTGATTACAAACAGCGCACCTTCCATCCCTCCGCCGGTACAATCCGGATCAGGTTCAAAGGGTTTCCATGCTGCAAAAAAAAGCCTATTGGACTCTCAGCCCCTTGCCGGGGCCCCCCTTGGAATGTGATTGCATGGTGGGAAATTAGACTGCATTTGTCAAGATTGGATCAGACTGATAAAGAATGAAAATGGATCAGGAAAAAAGCATACGCGCCGGGCTGATAATTATTGGCGATGAGATTTTGTCTGGCCGCACCCAGGACGCGAACTTGAGTTATCTGGCCAATTGGCTGAACGAGCAGGGGGTGGTATTGGCCGAGACCCGCGTGATCCCCGATCAGGAAGATGTGATTGTGGCCACGGTCAATGAAATGCGCGCGACTTTTGACTATGTTTTTACCACCGGCGGCATTGGTCCGACCCATGATGA
>JACZYI010000037.1:2766-10841 GCA_022571175.1 Pseudomonadota bacterium | reverse complement strand
CTTCGGTGTGCCGCTGACCGTGCACCCGGAAGCCAAAGCACTTCTGGTGGCATATTATGGTGAGGAAGGCGTAACCGAAGCCCGGCTTAAAATGGCGACCATGCCTGAAGGGACCAGGCTGGTGCCGAACCGGGTGTCGGGTGCGCCGGGTTTTCGCTATGAGAATGTATTTGTGCTGGCGGGCATTCCGGGCGTGATGCAGGCCATGCTCGAGGCCTTGCGCGACGAAGTGAAAGGCACCAGACCGGTGATCTCTGGTGCCATTACCGTATTTGTGGCGGAAAGTGCCATTTCCGAAATGCTGGCAGAAATTCAAAAACTGGCGCCCGAGGTCTCCATTGGCTCCTATCCCTTTTACCGGAAAGGTCAGGGCGGGGCCTGTCTGGTGGTGCGCTCGCGTGACGCGGTGGCGGTGGAGAATACACTTGATGCTATCCGCCAGGCTTTGGGCGATATGGGCCTTGACTGGCAGGAGGGCGAACCGCGCTTTCCGGGTGAAGAGAGTGATCCTGAAAGTTGACGGGCAATCCCGGGCGGTCTATCAGGGGGCGACCTGCCACAGGAACACAGGAACCAATGGCCTCCTGGCGGAATTGGTAGACGCAAGGGACTTAAAATCCCTCGGAGAGCAATCTCCGTCCCGGTTCGAGTCCGGGGGAGGCCACCAGCTATCTTATTGGAAAAAGTCTGAGTTTTCCTGAACGGAATCGCTTGTAGCAATAATCAAGGGGCGGTTTCGCTTTCATTGTTTTTACTGCTGCGGTATCAAGCTACGAGGTTTTTTTGCAGAAACAGGGGGGTGTTGCATGTCCAGATTTCCATTGGGTTTTATATTTTTTCTTATTTTAATGCTGTCAATCTTCAGTTGGCCGTTGATGTCAGAGGCAGAAGAAACGGAATCTTCGGACGTTCAGTTTGCGAACTCATGCAGTGAGGCGGTGCGCTCTGAATTCAACCATGCCATTACGCTACTCCATTCATTTGAGTATCTGGACACAACAAGAATTTTTAATCAGATAATTCAAAAAGACCCCACTTGCGCGATGGCGCGCTGGGGCGCGGCAATGAGTATCTGGCATCCCTTGTGGGGCGCGCCAAGTGCTGGGCAGTTGGAAGAGGGCGCAAGCCTTCTGGCTGAGACAGACACTCTATTTACAACGGACCGCGAGCGGGCGTTCATTGATGCGGCCAAGGCGTTTTTTTCCAGTACGGATATCACCACGCATGGTGCCAGAGCTCAAGCCCACGAGTTAAGTATGGAGCAATTGTATCGAAATAATCTGGATGATCCGGAAGCAGCGATTTTTTATGCCTTGGCGTTGTTGGCGACGGCTGACTCACGAGACAAGTCGTACCAAAACCAATTCAAGTCAGCTGGTGTTTTGAATTGGGTGAGGGCGTCGCAACCAAATCATCCCGGCGTTTTGCATTATACAATTCACAGTTATGACTATGCCGCGCTAGCCCATCTTGCACTCGATTCTGCTATGGACTATGCCGACGCTGCCCCCGATTCTGCTCACGCGCAGCACATGCCATCCCATATTTTTACTCGAATGGGATTGTGGGATCTTTCTTTGGCTTCAAATCACGATTCAACCCGGTCCGCCGCCGAATATACAATCAGAGCGAATTTGCTGGGCCATTATGATGAGGGCCTGCATAGTATAGATTATTTGATGTACGCCATGTTGCAGACAGCAAGAGACGAGGAAGCTGAGGCGCTGCTGGTCAGATTGGGTGAAATCGAAAAAACGAATACCGAAAATTTCAAGGTCGCCTACACCTATGCTGCAGCTCCGGCACGACTTGCACTTGAAAGACGCCGCTGGGACGACGCGAGCCGACTTAGTTTGATGCGCAGCGATGATTTTCCATGGGCCAGTTTTGGCTGGGCGCGTTCAATCAACCACTTTGCACGAGGCATCGGCGCGGCGCGAAGCGGGCAACTCGAACTGGCCCGTGAGGAATGGGCTTTGATTAAGACGTTGCAAGAGGGCTTGCCGGAGACGACTTTGCTCTACTCGAGCGAAGAGGTTCAGGTTGAAATGGATTCGATCATGTCCTGGATATTGCTTGGCGAGGGAGAAGCCGATGAAGCTCTTCGCCTTGCTGCATCTGCGGCGGACCGAGAAGATGCTGTGGACAAACATCCGGTCACGCCCGGTGAAGTGTTGCCCGCCAGGGAGCTTTATGCCGACATGCTCTTGCAACTCGGTAATTATTCCGGTGCCTTGGAGCAATATCATAGCGTTCTGGCAGGCTCGCCAAATAGATTGAATGCAATGCTCGGGGCTGCCCTTGCAACTAAAGCATTGGGCTTAACGGACGAGGCCGAAGAGTTTTGCATCCGTATTCGAAATCAGACGCGCTCGGGTGACACGGAACGTGAAGGTCTTAAACCCGCTTGTGGCTAAATGCGACTTTTCCCGAAAGTGTCCGAGTTTTTCTGATTAAGGAAAATCAGAACCAGTGCGCAAGGGACTTAAAATCCCTCGGAGAGCAATCTCCGTCCCGGTTCCTGCCGGGGGAGGCCACCATTTTCAACCGTTTTTACCTGTGTTTAATCCCTCGGCTAGTAGCTACCCTTTAACCACGCCAAAAATCTTCAGGAAGGATGCTTTTGCTTTAGTCAACCAGGAAAAACCAAAAGCCACTAACGAGACCGATTCAAGAATCAAAACAATATAGCATTTCTCTTTCAGGGTCGTTTGAAGGTCTGGCCACCAATGGCCAATAACGGATACGACGCCTATCAGTACGATGGCCACTAGCATTACTGTGCCGCACCCTATGTAAATCATATTCCTTCTCTTCTTGCGGGGTGACATCGGTTCTGAAGGGTCGGTTCTGGTAAATACAATGAAGGAAATATAGGTGACGGATAAAAAGAACAAGGTCGCAACAATCACATGTAAAATGCTAACACTGATAAAAGGCAAGTTGATATATTTAAGTATAATAGCATTGCTCGGTGCAGCCGTAGGGATCATGGCAACGCCGAGGGCGCAAACTCCGGCAATTGTGGTTGCCATTTTGTCGCTTATGAATTCGTTTATTTTCTTCTCATAACCAGTGTAATAAATGAGGGACAAACCAATCAGAAACAGCACACCCACAAAGAAATCGCGTAGGGCGGGATAATAAAGGGGCTTCGGCGAACCGGAAGAATTATTAGAAGCCACGAAATTATAATAATCGCTGATCGTTAGTCTAACCTCGCCGTAATAAAAACAACCAAGCACGATTAATATAATCGGAAACCATATTCCCAGCACGCCAACAGCCCAGCGAAGATTCATCTGACCTCTCGTCAGTGAATCTGGCCCAATCCCGTTACCATTCATGATTTTTCCCCCGAAAGTTCAGATTATCATATCAGAATTATACTTTCAGGCAAGAAAGGTGAAATATATGCGCGTTTTAAGAGTGCTCCCCGTCCCGCTTCCTGCCGGGGGAGGCCACCATTATTTATTCCGGAAAAAAAGAATTCGAGTTTGCAATATATGAGCCTGTGATAGTGTTGTTTTCATCTTAAAAAAATGATTTGAGCTTAAAAATAATAATAGCGAGGTGTTGGTGTGAAATTAAGATTTGTTTTTTCGTTGTTCGTGGCTTTCCAATTTTTTGGCAGCGCGAATGCACAAGTTAGTGAGCAGGACCAAAAATATTGGCAATGGATGCAGTCAAACTTGATTGCGCAGGAGCGATTGCTGAATTATCACCGCACAATGGTAGCGGCTGACACATTAATTACACATGTTAATATATTGATGCTTCCCGACAGCGAAATTCTGGAAGATGCCGCTCTCTTTATTCAGGATGGGAAAATAGTCTGGATCGGGGCAACCAGTGATGCTCCGGTTGTTTCAGATGTGCAGACGATAGACGCCGAAGGTGGTTTTCTAGTGCCCGGGTTGATGGATATGCATGTGCATACCATGAACGATGCTGATTACTTATTGCAATTGAGTATGGGCATCACAACAATCAGGGAAATGAACGGGTTCAAATGGCTCCTAAATAGGCAGCAAGCCGTTGACAATAATGAATTATTTGCGCCGAACATGTTTGTTGTCAGTCAAATATTTAATTCTAATGATCTGAATGGTTTTGCAATCCCGGTTACCACGCCAGAAGAGGCCGTAACCGAGGTGCGAAGGGCGGCTAGAGAAGGTTATGGTGCTATCAAAATTCATAACGGGCTCGCTCTTGATGTTTTTCAGGCAATTGCTGCTGAAGCTCAAAGAGTTGGCCTGCCGTTGGTAGGGCACATACCCGTTAGTGCAACTGTAGAAGAAGCCATTGGTGCTGGAATGCGTACTTCAGAACATCTGAAAGGATATATCATTGATAACACGCTCCAGATCTCAGAAGAGGACTGGGTTACAGCATCGATTGACACCGAAATGTATATAGCACCAACTTTTTCCACCTACCGGCAAAAATTGCGCGGGAATGATTCGCTAGAATTATTTTATGCCCAGTCACATCTGGTTCCGCCCTATCGACGACTATTATGGATGGCCGTCGCAAGCCAGGAGGTAACCGAAAAAACAATACTTCGTCAGGCTGCTTTTTCTAAGCAGGAGGAAATATTCAAGAAACTTTTGCCTCTTAATTTGCGGTGGCTGGCAGGAACAGATGCAGGTGATTATGACCAATTAGTGCCTGGGCTCTCTCTTATTGAGGAGCTAGAAATCATGGAGGGGTTTGGTCTTTCACCTCTCGAGACCTTGAAGGCGGCAACAACAAATGCCGCGGACGCCATGGACTGGCAGGAGCGCACTGGTAGAATAGCTGTCGGACTTCAGGCAGACCTCATTTTGCTGGATGAAAATCCTCTTGAGACAGTTTCAAATTTACGGTCATTGAGGTCGGTCATGCTACGTGGCATTTGGATAGATGATCCGGTAGCGCTCAGAATTACGACCGAAGATTACATCGACACCACATATGATTATTCTGGGCCAATTCTCGAAGATGCAGTGGAAAGAGCCGAGGGCATAATGAATGAAGGGTATGTATTGTCAGATCGAGACTTGGGTGCCTGGGCGTATTTTATGCGCAAAGCTGGTCGGGAAGATTTATCGGATAGACTTGGGGAAATGCGCCAGGACTAATCCCTTGCTTGGCTTTTCATGAAGCCATGTCATCTATCCTTTATTTGCCATAGCTATTCGCTCATCCCGCTTCCTGCCGGGGGAGGCCACCATTATTTGCGGGTCCGCCTTTAAACCACCTCTTGAAAAACAATCGGATCGGCGCAATCATGGGCCATGCCAGAGCAGCAAGCAAAATTTCAGATCGGTCAGATAATTCACCACAAGCTGTTTGATTATACTGGCGTCATTTTTGATGTGGACCCGAGTTTTCAGGGGTCCGATGACTGGTATGAGCAGGTGGCACGCTCGTGCCCGCCCAAGGATGAGCCCTGGTATCAGGTGCTGGTGCATCAGGCGGTTCACAGCACTTACGTGGCCGAACAGAATCTTGAGGATTGCCACACCCCCGGGAAAATTGCCCACCCCCTTGCCGACCAGATATTCGGTGAATTTGATGGCAAGCGTTATCGCTTGCGCCAGCAGTCCCATTAGGCTCGGGATGTCTCCTCCCGTTTCCTGGCAGCGGGGAGATGCTAGCGGTTTGTTATTATTTACCAGGTCGGAATTCCATTAACAGCAGGCTCATTTATACCCGCGGTATTTTTCTCTAAAAAGTGCCCTTAGTCATCGCTGTCTTCTTCCCTGGGCGGGAAAAGCTCTGGCGCATCGGGCAGGCTTTCCACATAAAGCGAGCGCGAGGGAAAGGCAAAACCGGTGCCCGCACCCTCCACAATATCCTTGATTTTCAGAGCCAGGCTTTCCTTGATTTTGAGCCACTCGCCCCAATCGGTGGTGACGGTAAAACAATAAAGAAGAATATCGATTGAACTCTCGGAAAAGCGGTCAATGCGCACAAAAGTTGCCACATCATCCGGCTTGGCAAAGTCATCATCATTCCAAATATAGGATTCGATCTGGTCCCGGATTTTCTGGAGCTGGTCTCTGGTGGCGGTATATTCGATACCGATAAGCCATTTGATTCGCCGATGGGTCATTTTGGAAAAATTTGTGACCGCATTATCCGAGAGATGCGCGTTGGGCACATAGACCGGAGCTTTGTCAAAGCGCCGGATCAGGGTTGTCCTGAAACCGATCTGCTCCACCGTTCCCTCAACAATGCCCTCAACCAGAATCCAGTCTCCCTTGTGGATCCGACGCTCGCCAATGACAAAAAGACCGGCGATCAGATTTTTGAACATATCCTGGGCGCCTAGGGCAACGGCCACGCCAAAAAGACCGAGCCCGGCAATGATGGGAACAACCTCAATACCCCAAATCTCGAAGATGGTGGCACCACCCAAAATGATAACCGCCGCCCGGAGGGCTTTGACAAACCAGTCCTGCATGGCCGCGGTCAGAAACCGGGTGGAGTGTTCCAGCATGGCCCCCAGCGGCTTGATCAGGCGAAGCAGCCCCCAGAAAAGGGTAAAGGTAATCAGGCTTCGGTTAAGGCTGAGGAAAAATTCCAGCAACAGGCCACCGGTGCTCAGATAGTTACTGGCAAAAAACACCCCCATGACCACCGGAATAAAGCGCACCGGAGGCTCCAGAGCTTCCACGATCTGGTCATCCCAGGTGGTTTTGGTCTTGCTGCTCCAATATTTGATCTGGTGGATGACTATGCTTGTGAACAAGCCTCTGAGCACCAGAAAACCCGCCAATATGGCAAGGGCAACGATCAGGGTCGCAATGTCAAAACCCAGAAACCCCTCGCTCCAGACCGATCGAACCAGGGCCCAGAAATCACGCCAACTGCTCTCAGACATAGAATTTCGCTTTCCTGTTTTTCATCACTGCCACTATGGGCCATTCGGGAATGTTATACGGGAGAAAAAATGGAATGACAAAAACAATAAAGTGCGACCAGCACCGCCACATTTTGATACTCTTTGAATTGCCAAATTTTGATGTCTTCAAATTGAGGGGGAAAATGGTATCTGGCTTGTGAGTGTTTGCCCGGTTTGTTAGGATTTTCTCAGAAACACTCGGGGAGGGGATACATGGCTTTGTTACTAAAAATTGTACGCTGGACCTTGCTGGTCGTAGTTGGCTTCGTTGGGATTTTCATCCTTTGGGCCTGGTCAAGCGCCTGGTTCCCGGACAAACCCACCCAGAGAGAAGCGGTGGCCTGCACCGATGATGCGCCCATGCTCCGGGCGGGGCAGGAAGTGAAGGTTTTAAGCTGGAATGTGCAGTTCATGGCCGGCAAGAATTATGCCTTCTTTTTCGAGGGGGGCACCGACACGCGGCCCTCATCAGAAGATATCACCCTCACCCTGGCCGAGGTGGCGCGCATTATCGAGGATGAGAACCCCGACATAATTTTATTGCAGGAAATGGATAATGGTGCCGCGCGCACTGACCATGAAGACCAGACAGCACGCTTGCTCAGGCTTATCTCACCCGACTATCTTTGTTCTGCCCGGGCCTTTTACTGGAAGGGGGATTATGTGCTGCACCCGAGCATCATGGGCTCAGTGGGCATGGAACTGACCACGTTCAGCAAATATAAAATCGAGGGTGCTACCCGGCATGCGCTTTATGAGATTCCGGGCTTTTTTCTGGAGCAGTGGTTCAATCTTAAACGGGCTATTTTAGAAGTAAGCATGCCCGTGACGGGTGGTGAAGATTTTTATGCCCTGAATACCCATTTCTCGGCCTTTGCCCAGGGAACCGACACCATGGTGCATCAGGTGAGCGAGACCATCGCCGTGCTTGAGGCCTTGAGCGAGGCGGGCAAACCCTGGCTCATCGGCGGTGATTTTAACCTGTTGCCACCGGTGATCGACCGGGGTGCGCTCAGCTATGGCGATGCCCAGGCGCTCTATAAGGATGGCTCGGAAATTTCCCGGATTTTTGACCGTTTCAAATCAGCAGCCACGCTGGAACAGTTAACCGGCGCGGAGGCAGCGCTGCATTACACCCATTATTCCAACAATCCCTCGGCTACCGGGCTCGACCGGGTGATCG
>JACZYI010000037.1:0-2756 GCA_022571175.1 Pseudomonadota bacterium | reverse complement strand
TGATCGACTATATCTTCTATTCGGACCTGCTCGGGTTCACGGGCTACAACACGCGCCAGCATGATACCCTGGCAATCTCGGATCATCTGCCGGTGATAATGAGCTTCCGGATGCCTGGCTGATCTGCTGGCGTTAATCTCCCGGGCAATATCAGTCGCTGTCACCCGGCACCGGGAAACCACGGTCACGCTTGTAAGCAATCGGATAATCGTGCCACCCGCATCCAGACTTTTCTTGATCATCTTCGTCAAGCTTATGATCCGCAGCCATGGCGTTCTTGATGGCATCGTACGCCAGTTTTTCGCAAACTTCATAATATCCCGCCCCGGTTCGGGTCCGGGGGAGGGCACCAATTTTTCAAAAATATTATTAATATCAATAGGTAAGCCATAAAAAAATTCTAAATATTTCGCGTTTCACTCGTTTTGTACTCACCGAATTTCAATGATATTGATGGACTCGATGTTATTGCTCGATAATTGCTGCTTCAGCCTAGCCGTCGGTCCTGAAGATATCTTAGTCTAATTTGCAAAACCAATTGGAAAGAGTCTGCTTTTAGCCAAAAGCAGCCGTTCCGAGGACACTTAAGGGTGGCTCTGAATGACCACACACCGCCGCGCATAGGATGAGGAAGAATCCAGGTCTATCAATTCTGCATGCCTCTCTAATGAACGCTAAGAAACGGCGAAACCACACTAGACTCATGCAGTGATAGTTGACATATATTAGATATGACTTATATTAGGCAAATGTGAAATGTGGCATAGATGAGGTAACTTGGAATGGATTTCAGCGAGGCATTTGGTGCGACATTTCGCACGGTCGGTGAGAGTCAGCGCGAGGGGAAGCGGACGCGTATCGTGTGCGCAAGCCGCATCTACCCGACCAGCCAGCGAGATTTGTGGAGTGCTCTAACTGAAAAGGAACGCATCTGCCGTTGGTTTGCCGAGGTTTCAGGCGATCTAGAACCCGGCGGTCGCTACTCGATCAAGGACAATGCTAGTGGCAAGATCACGGCCTGCGAACCTCCCAAAACGTTGGCCCTTACCTGGGAATTCTTCACCAAGGTCAGTTGGGTCAGCGTCACCGTCGAGGAGGCAAAAGAAGGGGCGCTTCTGACGCTCAAACATGAAATGCCAACCGATCCGGAAAGCGAAATGCATTGGGCGCAGTACGGGCCGGGTGCAACGGGAGTTGGATGGGAGTTAGCCTTCATCGGACTTGATGTGCACCTTTCTGGCGACGGGCAGTCATCGCTTGACGTTGGGGCTGCATGGGCTGAAGGAGCACAAGGCAAGGGAACATTGAGAGAATGGGCCGAAGAATGGGGTAAGGCCCACGTAAATGCAGGCGAGCCTGCGGAAACTGCAAATGACATGGCCGACCGAACGGCCGGATTCTACACAGGCGAAAGTTGATGCATGCGTTTGATGTGCTGTCCGACCCCGCTCGCCGACGAGTGTTGGAGTTGATATCGCAGCACGAACTGACGTCCGGTGAAATCGTTACGGTCGTTGGAGCAGAGTTCGGCATTTCTCAATCTGCGGTTTCGCAACATCTGCGCATATTGCGCAATTCCGGATTTGCGTCAGTGCGCAAGGAGGGCGCAAAACGATGCTACTCCATCGATCCTGAAGGCTTCGACGATGTGGACGCTTGGCTAGATCAGCTCCGTCACTATTGGGGCCAAAGGATGGAGGCTCTCGCAACCGAAGTGGAACGTGGCAAACGGATTAGACGCAAGTAACAAGACTTTCAGTTTCGCCATCTAAATATCCTCAAATCACGATACTGAACCTCTTAGCGAACGTCCGCTTTGGGTCATAAGCAGACATTGATAACGGCTCGCATTTAGGCGTTTCGAATAATCAGTCTGGGCGCTTTCGCGCGATGCATTCAGCTGGCGAAGACCTGATGGTCAATGGCGTTCTGGCCCGATTGCTGGATTAGTCAATCCCAGGTGCGAAGTTTATTCACTGTCGCCCGGCACCGGGAAACCACGGTCGCGCATGAGCGCCTCCATTTGGGGGTCTCGCCCGCGGAAGGCACGATAGGCCTCGGCCGGATCAAGTGAATTCCGGGGGGCGAACAGAAACTCCACCAAACGCGCCGCCACTACCGGGTCATAGAAACCGCCGGGGGCTTCGGCAAAGGCTTCAGCCGCATCCGAAGTCAGCACATCTGCCCAGAGATAGCCGTAATAACCCGCCGAATAGCCCTCGCCAGAGAAAATATGCTGGAAATGGGTGGAGCGGTGCCGCATGGGCAACTCATCGGGCATATTGAGACTGGCCAGCGTCGCGGCCTCAAAAGCGTCCGGGTCAATGTCGGTGGGGTCGGTGGTATGATAAATCATGTCCACCAGCGCTGAGGCCAGATATTCAGTGGTTTGGAAACCCTGATTAAAGGTGCGGGCAGCTTGAATTTTTGCCACCAGCTCAGAGGGCATAGGCTCACCAGTCTCGAAATGGACCAGATAATTATCAATCACCCGGTCGGTCAGAAGCCAGCGCTCCAGCAGTTGCGATTGAAACTCGGTATAGTCCCGAACCCCGCCGTTCAGGGAGGGATAGGCCACATTGGAGGAGTAATAATGCAGCGCATGGCCAAATTCATGGAATAGCGTTTGAGCCTCGGTGAAGGAAAGCAAAGAAGGAGCGTCATCTGTGGGAGGCGGAAAATTGAAGTTAGTGGTTACGATGGGCGTAATTTCACCATCGAGCTTCGACTGTGAGCGAAGGGAGTTCATCCATGCA
>JACZYI010000220.1 GCA_022571175.1 Pseudomonadota bacterium | reverse complement strand
ATCAAGGTCTCTTCCAACGATGGCCTAATCAATATTGTCTTGAAGGAAGGTGCCGAAGGCAGCGGTTCCGGCTCATGGGATCTTGGCATCAGAACAAATGCTTTCAAGAATTTTGACCAGAATGGTAAAGCGTCTTATGGCAGCTCCCTCGGTAAACTGGATTACATGCTTTCGGTTTTGGTCGGTTGGTATGCGAATCCTGTTCCGCAGAGCGAGACTTTTTTTGATGGCGCCGGTAATTTCCAAAGGCGACTGGATGAAGAAATTGACCAGCACGGCAGCAATTACGAAACCACTGCCAATCTGGTTTACAATATCTCTGACGATACCGCGCTTCGCCTGAACGGACAATATAGCAAAAACAGGGATAGCAGCACTAATGAGGGCACTATTTTCGAACCTGATATGCTGGATAACATCGTCGAGACTGGAAATTCTCATCGCTTTTCCACCAGCAAAGTCCCTGCCTGGGAGATTGGTGGCGATTTCGAGACGCCCTTTTCCGATAGCGTCACTTTCAAGCTTTTGGGGCTCTACAGCTATAACCATAACACTTCGTCCCAGCGTGAAGATTTCCTAATAGAAGGCACTACACCTGAGGATGACTTTCTCTTCATTTTTGATTCTATACCGACCGAGAAAATCGCACGGACCTCGGTGACATGGCAACTTAATGGCAATCACTCACTTGAGATTGGCAGTGAAATGGCCTTGAATGAATTGCAGTCCAGATTGCAATTTTTCGAACTCGAGAACGGTGTTCTTGTGGAGCGTGATATCGCCACCGCCAATACCACCATCAAGGAAACCCGCAACGAGAGCTTTATCATTCATAGCTGGAAACTGGGCTCTCACGTCACCATCGACAGCCAGCTTTTTACAGAATGGTCCAAAATCAAACAATCGGGCGTAGATGTTGCACGAAGCCGCACGTTCTTTTTCCTGAAACCTACGGTGGACTTGCGTTACAACATTACTTCGGACGACCAGCTGCAACTCTCCATCAGGCGGGTGGTCAGGCAACTGAATTTTAGCGACTTCGCTTCATCTGCCAGTGATGACGATCAGGTAGTGGCGGGGAACTCCGAAATTCGACCGGAAAAATATTGGGAAGTTGAAGTCGTCTTCGAGCATCGCCTGCCCAATGACGGCGGACGCATCAAGCTGGATAGTTATTATCGCAGATGGGAAGACAGAATTGATCGCATTGAGATCGCTCCGGGCATATCAGGGAGGGGAAACGCCGGGCCGGGCACCCAATTTGAAGCCGCAATAGAGGGCTCTTTCCGTATGGGCATGATCGGCCTGCCTGATCTGGTCATCGAGCCCAGCGCACGTTTAGTCTATACCCGCGTCCGCGATCAGTTTACCGGCCTGAAACGGCGCTTTAACGGCTGGTGGCCCTATCGAGCAGCCATCAATATTCGTCA
Organism: Pseudomonadota bacterium; assembly: GCA_022571175.1. Lineage (GTDB taxonomy): Bacteria > Pseudomonadota > Alphaproteobacteria > Sphingomonadales > SMXR01 > JACZYI01. The sequence goes on along the minus strand of JACZYI010000220.1, from coordinate 1,621 downwards.
TGATATTTCCTCACTCGGTGTTTCTTACGGAATCAATTTTTTTCGGAGCGGTCACCGGCGCTTTAACGACATCGACGAGACCATCGATTTTCCGCTTCAGAACCGGTTGGATATTTTTGTGGAAAAGCAGCTTTTCAAAGGCATTGTGCTCAGAATAGATGCCTTTAATCTCAACCTCCGCCAGGGCGGTCGGGAGCGCAATTTCTACGCAGCGGGCATTGCTAGCGGAGTTTTGACCAGTCGCGAAATCAGGACGCGTAGTTTCGGTCGTGTTTTTGAAATCAGGCTCAGGGGTGCTTTCTAGAGCCCTTGAAAAAGGCCGGATCAAAATACTGACCCGGCCTTTTACGTTCAGATAAGTTCACAGCTATTTCTTGGATTTCATAAACGGCACCAGCATGGGCACGCGGCGTTTATAGTCACGGTAAGGCTCGCCCAGCGCATCTTCGATATCCTTTTCCTCATGGGGAATGGAAATCAGGATTTGCGCGGTCAAAACCACTGCAAACAAGAGATGCCCTACTGACATGGCCGGCGTTGCAAAAAAAGCAATGATCCAGCCCACATAGAGCGGATGGCGCACAAGTTTATAGAGCAATGGCTGCACAAAGCCTTTTTCTGGAATAGTGCGGCCCTGCATATTGGCCAACACCTGGCTCAAGCCAAAAAGCTCGAAATGATTGATCAGGAACGATGACAAGAGCACAATGCCATATCCGCCGAAATAAAGACCCCACAGCACCATCACCCAGGTCGGGTCGGTGACGGTCCAGACCATATCGGGCATGGGCATCCATTCCCGGTAGAGCAAAATCAGGACCAGGCTTGAGACCAGCACATAGGTGCTACGCTCAGCGGCCTTGGGCACGATTTTTGTCCAGCGATCCTTGAACCACGGGCGCGCCATGATGGTATGGGTAAGGGCAAATAACGCCATCAGGCCCATATTCATCAATATGGCCGCTCCCGCCGGTCCTACCGGGCCGGAATCAATGGTTTTCGAGACATAGGGCAAATCACCGAAATTGCCCAGAAAAGCAATTAGATAAAGGAATGTTATGAAAAAGATCACATAACAAACCACGCCATAGAGTAAAATTAATGGTCTCAACATGGATCCCCCCTTTTTGTTGGACCGGCTCAGTCTAGTCCAAAAACTGCATAATAGCCAGATTACCATAAGGGCTGATGTGGAGGAAAAGAGTTTTGAGTCAGAATAGTGCTTGCGTGTCTGGCGTGAATGGGATAGCCGGGCCGCAGAAAATGAAGCATGAGAATAAGGATTTCCGGTGGACATTCGCAATATCGCCATTATCGCCCATGTGGACCATGGCAAAACCACGCTGGTGGATGTGCTCCTGCGTCAAAGCGGATTATTCCGCGAGAATCAAAAACTCATCGACCGGATTATGGACAGCCATGATCTGGAGCGTGAACGCGGGATAACGATTCTCTCGAAATGCGCATCCATAGAATGGGCTGGAACCCGCATCAATATTGTTGATACGCCCGGACATGCGGATTTCGGCGGTGAGGTTGAGCGCATTCTGGGCATGGTTGATGGTGTGCTGTTGCTGGTTGATGCCTCCGAAGGACCGATGCCACAAACAAAATTTGTCAC
>JACZYI010000036.1:9959-12205 GCA_022571175.1 Pseudomonadota bacterium | reverse complement strand
CAGGCTGGATGGGGCCTCAAGCTCACCTTTTTTACCGCAGGTTGCGGCCAGAAAACCAATGGTCAGGATCACTATTATGCTCAAAAATCTATTCATAATATTTTTTGCCGGTTCGAATTTCAGCAGACATCCAGAATAGCGCTTCAGCGCGCCTAAGACCAAGCTTCTTTGCTATCAAGTTTTGAAGGACCATATTTTTCCTGTCAAAATTGTGTTTTGTCAAATGGCCACAAACCGAATATAAACTACCCTCGCAATCCCGGGTGTGCAATTTTCTCGGGCAGTGAAATGCAATGGGTGATTATGAAACGGTTTAATATTGTCATTCTTCTGATTTTCGTTTTTGCTGCGGGCCTGTTTTATTGGGTCTCTCAGCCGCAGTCATTATCGGCTGCACTTGAATCCCTTGCCACAGGTGAGATGCAGGGTTTTGAAGTATTCGATAACCCTCGAATAATTCCAACCTTTCCATTCTACACCGAGGCGGCAGAGGAGATTTCTTTCAGCGATTTTGAAGGCAAGGTTATCTTGGCAAATTTCTGGGCGACCTGGTGTGCCCCTTGCCGTTATGAAATGCCATCATTGGCCCGTCTGCAGACAAAATTTCCCAATGTGGATTTTGAAGTCATCATCATCTCGATAGACCGCGAGGGGTTTGCGGCCACCCAGCCATTTCTGAAAGAAATAGGTGTTGAGCATTTACCTTCTTATCTGGACCAGCGAAGCGCACTGGCACTTTCTATCGGTGCGATTGGGCTTCCGACCACGGTCCTGCTGGATAAGGACGGTGTCTGGCTCGGGCGTATGGTGGGTCCGGTTGAGTGGGACAGCGAAGACGCAGTGAATTTTGTTGCAAGAGCGATTAAAGACCTGTTGCCCTGAAGTATCGCCAAGATGAGCCTGAATTGTTATCGCGTAGGAGTGGGCTCACCCTCTCCACTATAATCGTAAAAACCACGTCCGGTCTTGCGACCAAACCATCCTGCTTCCACATATTTTACCAAGAGCGGGCAGGGACGATATTTAGAATCTGCAAGCCCTTCATAAAGGACTTGCATGATAGCAAGGCAGGTATCGAGCCCGATAAAATCTGCCAAGGTCAGCGGCCCCATAGGATGGTTGGCCCCCAGCTTCATGGTTTTGTCGATTGCCTGCATGGTGCCAACACCTTCGTACAAAACATAAATGGCTTCATTGATCATGGGCATCAAAACCCGATTGGCAATAAACCCTGGAAAATCTTCAGATACGGCAGAAATTTTTCCAAGCTTTTCAGCCAGATCTTGAAGGACCTCAAAACATTCTTTGCTGGTGGTAATGCCCGGTATCAACTCAACAAGCTTCATGATTGGCACCGGATTCATGAAATGCATGCCCATGAATTTGTCTGGCCTGTCTGATGATGCGGCCAGACGTGTGATTGAAATTGATGATGTATTGCTGGCAATCATGGCATCGTCTTTCAGGTGTTTGCCGAGTTCCCTGAAAATGGTTTTCTTTAGTTCTTCGTCTTCAGTCGCGGCTTCTATCACCAGGTCACAGTCTGAGAAATCGGCAAAATCAGCGGTTGGTGTTATGCGATCAATCGTCTCATCCCTGATCGCTTCAGTAATTTTCCCTTTTGCAATCTGGCGATCCAAATTCCCGGCGATGACTTTTATTCCGGCCTTCGCCAAATCCAGGTCGAGATCAGACATAACAACCTCAAAGCCAGATAACGCTGCCACATGAGCGATGCCGTTGCCCATTTGCCCCGCACCGATAATGCCTATTTTCTTTATCATATTATATTTCCATCCGCGGCTTGGACCAGAAGCCCCAAGGGCTCCGTCCTAGAGAGCCTTGTCCAGTTCCGGTAAAATATCGAACAGGTCTGCTACAAGTCCATAATCGGCAATCTGAAAAATAGGCGCATCTTCATCTTTGTTGATGGCCACAATTATTTTACTGTCCTTCATCCCGGCCAAATGCTGGATTGCACCAGAAATGCCCACGGCAATATAGAGATCGGGGGCGACGATCTTGCCGGTTTGACCCACTTGATAATCATTTGGCACATAGCCCGCATCAACCGCAGCCCTGCTTGCTCCGATTGCTGCGCCAAGCTTGTCAGCCACTTTTTCAATCAAAGAAAAATTTTCACCACTTCCCATACCGCGCCCGCCAGAAATGATGATTTTGGCCGAAGTCAGTTCCGGTCGCTCTGATTTGGAAAGTTAGGCGCTCACATATTCCGAAAGGCCAGC
>JACZYI010000036.1:0-9949 GCA_022571175.1 Pseudomonadota bacterium | reverse complement strand
TGTCTTGATCTCTGCTGCTCCATCGACTGCGGATGCTTTGTCAAAGGCAGTGGTGCGAACGGTGATGACTTTCTTTTCATCGGATGATTGAACGGTGGCTATCGCGTTGCCGGCATAAATTGGCCGCTTGAAGCTGTTGTCGCCCTCCACAGAAATTATTTCAGAGATTTGCGCCACGTCCAGGGCGGCCGCAACCCGGGGCATGAAGTTTTTACCCGATGTGGTGGCGGCGGCAAGGACGGCCTCATAATCGCTCGCAAGACTTATAATGAGTGGGGACATTACCTCTGCCAATAAATGCTCATAATGAGAATCATCCACATGAAGAACCCTGGCAATGCTCCCGATTTTGGAGGCGACCGCCGCAACAGGGGAAGAACCGCTGCCTGCGACCAGAATATGGACATCATCAGAAATTTCGAGGGCGGCTGTCACCACATGAAGGGTGGCTTCTTTAAGCTCGCTGTTGTCATGTTCTGCTATAACAAGAACTGCCATCAGATTACCCCTTCTTCTTTCAGCTTGCTTATCAGCTCAGCGACCGAGTCCACTTTAATTCCCGCTTCCCGCTTGGGGGGCTCCTCCACACGCAAGGTTTTCAATCTCGGAGTCACGTCCACATCAAAATCTTCCACCGCCCGTTCCACAATTTCCTTTTGTTTTGCTTTCATAATATTTGGTAGCGAAGCATAGCGTGGCTCATTCAGCCTCAAATCCGTTGTCAGCACACAAGGGCGCTTCAGGCGAATCGTTTCAAGTCCGCCGTCCACTTCCCGTGTTACCGTAATACTGGCATCTTCCAGCGTTATTTCTGAAGCAAATGTTCCTTGGGGCCAGCCCAAAAACTCAGCCAGCATCTGGCCAGTCTGGTTGCAATCGTCATCAATGGCCTGCTTGCCCATAATGACGAGATCGGGGCTTTCTTCATCAATGATTATTTTCAGAATTTTTGCCGCTGCAAGAGGTTCAATCTCAACCTCTGTCTTGACCAGGATGCCTCTGTCGCCGCCCATCGCAAGTGCCGTGCGAATGGTTTCCTGCGCGGGTCCGGGGCCGATTGAGACGATGATAATTTCGTCTGCAGCCCCCTTTTCCTTGATCCGAATTGCCTCTTCCACAGCGATTTCATCGAAGGGATTCATGGACATTTTAACATTCTGCAGATCGATGCCGCTATTGTCCGCTTTGACGCGAACTTTCACGTTAAAGTCAATGACCCGCTTTACCGGCACAAGGATTTTCATGTGGTGTATTCCTTCAAGCTTAAGAGCGCCAAGCGATAACTTATCGACCCCCCCAAGTCAATGCAGCGCGGGTGGCATCTGGATCTGTCCGGTTTACCTTGAATATCAAAGATTTTGACCTGGTTGCCACAAAATTTCGGACCCACGCTTGGCATTCACATGACGGCTTAACACAAAAAGATGGTCGGACAGCCGGTTCAGATATTTAAAGGCCAGGGGGTTTATCTGCTCCAACTCCATCAAGGTTACCAAGTCTCTCTCAGCGCGGCGAACAATGGTGCGAGCCAGGTGAAGTTGGGCTGCTGACTCGCATCCCCCGGGCAAGATAAAACTTGTAAGGGGAGCCAGTTCGGCGTTCATGGCGTCGATTTCCTGCTCCAGACGGTCAATCTGAATTTGTTGAATACGAAGGGCTGGTGTTGCATTTTCTTTCTGGTTCTCGGGCGTGGATAGATCGGCCCCAAGATCAAACAGGTCATTCTGGATGCGGGCGAGCATTTCATATTCAGGACCGTCTAGGGACAAACGCGCCAACCCCACTGCAGCGTTTGCCTCATCCACCGAGCCATAGGCAGTGATCCGGGGATCATTTTTTAATCGGCGTTTTCCATCTGCCAGCGATGTCTCACCGGCGTCTCCACCTCGGGTATAGATTTTTGTGAGTTTGACCAAATCCGCCTCCCCTCAACTACCGGACAACACTGCATAGAGCAAAATAAGCATGATCGTCACGAATTGGGAAATCACTCTCCAACGCATGAGCTTGTTGCTCCGATGGCGTTGCTCTGTCCCTTTTTTGCCCATGGTAATCACACCCGTGAGCATGATGCCAGCTGTGAAAAGCAACGCCAGAATGATGATCCAGAAAAGCATATCCATAGCAGCTATATAAAACAGATAGCATCAATGGGACAGGGGCCATCTCATTCTTAAATGAAGCCAAGCATTTTTCTCAGCTCGCCTGGCCGGGCACCCTTCTCTCGATAAGAGCGAATGGTCCGGGCGTTATGGCTCTTGGCCAGTTTCTCCCCAACCTTATCGGTAATCAATTTATGATGATGATAGTGAGGTGGATCATATCCAAGGATTGCCTGAAGCAACCGATGGATATGGGTGCTGTGCACAAGGTCCTGACCTCTGATCACGTGAGTAATCGCTTGAGCATGGTCATCATGAACCACTGCCAGGTGATAACTGGTGGGCGTGTCCTTGCGTGCCAACACCACATCGCCCAATAGTTCCGGCTCAGCAGTAAATTCTCGTTCTTCCATGTCAAACCATCGAAGCGGCCATTCATCTTTAGCTTTTATAAATTTAACAGCCCGTTCTAAATTAAATCGGAGTGCAAATGGCTTGCCACACTCATTCAGGGAGGCAATCTCACTTCTGTTCAAGGACTTGCAAATGCCCGGATATAAATATCCTTCCGGTCCGTGGGGAGCATTGGCGCTATTTTCTACCTCAAGCGCGATTTCCTTGCGTGTGCAGAAACAAGGATATAGAAGGCCCAGTTCATCCAGTTTATCAAGCGTGTGTTTATAATCATCGAAATGTTCGGACTGACGCCGAATGTTGCCCGACCAGGCAATGCCAAGCCAGTCAAGGTCTTCCGTAATTGCCGCCTCAAATTCTGGCCGGGACCGTCCGGTATCAATGTCCTCAATGCGCAAAAGCATTTGGCCGTCCGCTTTTATTGCGGCCTCATAAGCGGTTAGGGCAGAATATGCATGCCCAATATGAAGATATCCGGTAGGGCTTGGGGCGAATCGGGTCCGAAAAACCTGGTCCATTGTTAAGCTTGCTCCGCAACGTTTAAAGCACTTGGGTCATGATCATATTTGGGCTAGGAAAGGCCAACATAACCGCAAGTCAGCATTTTCAGAAGAAGGAAAAAATGGTCGATAATGATCAGGGCATATTGGATGGGCCAAGCATGGGGCCCGAAGACGGGAATCCACCAGATTCAATCGTTATTTTGATCCATGGCTATGGAGCCAATGGGCAAGATTTGATTGGCTTGGCATCACAATGGCAGGCCTTGTTACCCCAGACCATTTTTTTGGCCCCCAACGCGCCCGAACCCTGTCCGGGTGCCCCTGGCGGGTTTCAGTGGTTTCCGCTTACCACTCTTTCGAAGGAGGAACGGCAAGAAGGAACCTACGGGATAGCGCCATTATTGAATGATTATATCGACCGCTGTCTCAAAAAATTTAACCTGAGCGAAGATCATCTGGCGTTGGTGGGGTTTTCTCAGGGTACTATGTTGTCACTCCATGTGGGGCTTCGGCGAAAAAAGCAGATCGCCGGCATTTTGGGCTATTCAGGGCTGTTGACGGCACCCGAGCGCTTAATGAATGAAATGGAAACCAAACCACCCGTTTTGCTTTTCCATGGAGACCGCGACCCGGTCATACCTTGTCAGGCCATGTTTGAAGCTGTGGGCGCACTGGAGGCGGCGGGGCTTAAGGTGGAAAAGCATTTGAGCCCAAATACTGCACATAATATTGCCCCTGACGCTCACCGCAAAGGTGGGATTTTCCTGGCCACTGTTTTGGCATAAAACCTTTTTTGGATAACCTGTTACGACCAGTTTCAACTGGTGAAAAGGAATGGATGAGCTGATTCTTGTTTGACACTGTCTGACCACGGTGCTCTTTTAAGCCTGAGCGATGCAAGTACGTAGTTGGAGGGGGCAAATTGCTACCCGGATCATCATCCCTGGAAGCTAGTCCCGCCTTGGTGCTCAATGCGGATTTCCGGCCCTTGAGCTATTTCCCCCTGTCGCTTTGGTCCTGGCAAACATCTATCAAGGCGGTATTCCTTGAACGGGTTAATATTCTTTCGGAATATGATCGCTCCGTTCGCTCGCCCAGTATTGAGCTGAAGCTGCCGAGTGTCATATCTCTGAAACGATATATCAAACCGGCATCGCACCCGGCCTTCACCAAGTTTAATTTATTTCTGCGAGATATGTTTCGCTGCCAATATTGTGGCGCCAGTGATGTGCTGACATTCGATCACGTGGTCCCAAAAGCGCTTGGGGGGCGGACCACTTGGTCCAATGTTACTACCGCTTGTGCGAGCTGTAATATCAGGAAGGGAGGACGTATGCTCAAAGCAGCCCGAATGACTCCGCGCAATGCGCCCATACGTCCCACGAATTACCAATTGATGAAAAACGGTCGGCGATTCCCGCCCAATTTTCTGCATGAAAGCTGGCGCGATTATCTCTATTGGGATACGGAACTTGAGGCTTGAATTTTCAGATGCGCTTTGAAAGCCATATGGCTGAGCGGCATCCTGATTTTATAAGTCCGGACAATAACTTATAACCTGTTGCTTGTTCTGCACCATACTCTATGGCCGTATCCCTATGTTCCAGCTCGTCTTTCCGGAATTTGGCAATGGTTTTCGCCAAGTCAGGTTCACTCTTCCAGTTTTTCAGATCATCCAGCTGTGACTGATAATGTTCTTCAATAACATCTTCAACGGCCACAGTGCAGGCCATGGCAGCCTTTTCATCCATCAGGGCGGTGATAGCACCCAACGCAAATCCAGCAACATCCCAGATTGGTCCAAGCAAAGTTGGTCGAACAGCCCTCTCGGTAAGCATCTTGTCAAAACACTCAAGATGCTCCTGTTCCTGGTCTGCCATTTTTCTGATGGCTGGAGTGTGTTGGTGATTTTTGCCAAAGACCGCAAGCTGACCATCATAAATCCTGGTTGCCCCAAATTCTCCTGCGTGATCCACCCGGATCATGGCTTCGATAGCCTGATCAAGAACTGGTTCGCCTGGAAGCGGGCGTCGGGGGTGATATTGTTTTTCGGTTGCCATCTAGATGCGTCCTGTCAATTTTCCCCAGACGCCAAAACCGGCCAGTCCAAGGGCTACGGGAATATTATAGCCTGCCATGGAAATGCCAAACAAGGTCCATGCCGGTACGTCGCAGCGCACGATGGGGATGGGATTCAAGGCTTTTAGAGTTTCTTCAATGCTGATCCCTGAAATTATTGGCGATGAACAGGTGGTTAACCCCTCCCACCAACGTTGTTCCACACCCATATGGAATATCGCTATACCAGCGTCTAGCAAGAGAGCCAGGACCATCAGGCTAAAGAGGAAGGAAACCACGCCGGGATTCCCCCCCTGCGACTGCATAATCATCACAATCAGTCCGAGCCCAATGACGGCAAAATAAGGATAGCGCTGATAATAACATAGCTGGCAGGGCTGATATCCGAATCCATATTGGAATATATAAACCGTCAGCAGGGTGGCAGCGCTGAGCAAAACCAGAGTGCGAGGCGGATTCTCAACAAAGAATCCTATTAATTTACCAACCATATTTACATCATCCTCCGATGAAACCCGACAGCCAGAATCCCGCAATTAACAAGAGTGTGCCGAGGGCTACCAGTATGCCAAGTCTTTTTTCGATAAAAGCCTTTATAGGCTCACCGAATTTCCACAATAGGGAGCAAACGATAAAAAATCTGAGAGCTCTCGCGACTATTGCCGAAAGAACAAAGATGACCGGGTCGAGTGCAACCACCCCGCTGGCGATGGTAATGACCTTGAATGGGAAGAAGGTGACGCCAAAGAACAAAACCAGCCAGGCACCGTTTTCAACAAAGGCATTTTGGAAGCTCTGGAATTCATCCTGAAAACCATAAAACTCCATAATTGGCGAGCCCAGGGCCTCCCAAAAGAAATAGCCAATCCCATAGCCAAGAAGAGCGCCCAGAACCGAGGCGAAGGTGGCGATGGCAGCAAAATGGAAGGCCCGTTCCCGGCGCCCCAATGCCATTGGCAGCAGCAGGACATCTGGTGGAATGGGAAATATGGAGCTTTCCACAAATGAAATCCCGAAAAGCCAGGCAGAGGCGCTTTTACGTGCGCCCAACAACAGTGTCCAATTGTACAATTTTCTTATCATTATAGTGTTGCTCCGGCCTGCAGACCCTTCATTCCAAGTCCAACATCTTCTGCCGCGAAGGCTATATCAGGAGCTTTGTATAAGCGCTATTGACGGTCATGGAAAGGTGACTATTATGCCGACGCTTGTCTTGTGCCCCCGTGGCGGAACTGGTAGACGCGCCAGATTCAAAATCTGGTTCTTGTATGGGAGTGTCCGTTCGAGTCGGACCGGGGGCACCAGCTATTTTCTGAATGACACCATAGCTGCTCATCATAATCTTCAGTCCTGTGTCAGGCTCCTGACTGACACAGGCTCGAACAGGCAGTGGGCAAAAAGGGCTTATGAAGGAAAATAAAACAGCGCCTAAAAGACGCCGTTTCAGTTCATTCAATTTTGACAAGCTATTGAGAACTACTGACCCGTGGTCCCCAGGCCCTCCGCCAGCCGCTTCAGGCGATCTTGTTCGCGCTCAAGAAAGCTGATCCAGTTATTGGCTGTGTTGCGGCTGCGCTTGTCCTTGGCGGCCTGCCGGAAGGTTTTTTCCGCATTTTTAAGATCCTCAATATTATAATAGGCCTGACCAAGCTGGAGAAGTGCGGTGTCACTGCGTCTGATCCCCTTGTCAATCCCGTTGACCAAGGCACCAACGGCTTTTTCCCACTGGTCAAGTTCCATAAAGACCTGCCCGAGACGCATGTAAAGTTCTCCATCGTCGGAAAGTTCTGCAGCCTGCTCCAGCGGCACCACGGCATCTGCATATTCTTTGGACTGGATAAGCGCCTGCGAAAAGAGGTCGAAGTTTTTCTTGTTTTCTTCGATCAACTCCAGGTCAAACCCTTCTTTCATGACCAGGGCGGCCTTAATGGGTACAGAGCCGAACAGAAAGAGCTGGGCCAGATTCACCAAATGATTTCCCTTGGTCAAAAAGCCCTGTTTGTAAGCGACTTCCATGGTTGCCAGCTGATTCTCTTCTTGCTCAAGCTCGCTATAAATGGATGCCAGCTGGAGCCAATATTCAGCCTTTTCATATTTCAGGACCATAATTTCCAGAATATCGCGAACCCGGGGCATATTACCAAGTTCGTAATAGGCTGACCGGATCAAAAGATACCAGTTTTCCTTTGGTTCCCGGCCCGCCGCTTCTGTCATCGTAATGGCAGTCTCAATAGGAGGAATGCCTTTTTCAAATTCGCCAAGGGCGTAATGTGCCTGTCCCTTGAAGATATATTGTGAAGCTCCCGGACTTTCGGCAAACTGAAACCAGCGGTCCAGATAAAGCAGGGAGTTTCTATAGTCCTCAATCACAAAATAGAGCTGGGAAATATTGTAAATCACCTGATCTTCAAACCCCATCGGCAGGTCTTCCTGTTGAGAAACCTGGATGTAGGCCTCAATCGCCTCGCGGTAATTTTCCTGCTCATAATATATATAAGCATAGTAATAATACATCATGGCGGTTTCGTAGCTATTTTTGCCGCGCATTCTTTTGAGCTTTGCCAACTCTGCAAAGGCACCCTCATAGTCACCCAGGGTTTGTGCTTCCTGTGCTTTTTCCAGGCGTTTGAAGGTCTGTTCCCGCATGGCAGGTGTTCTGCGAGTTTTTCGTTTTGGTTTCTCGTCATTGCTCTGTGCCAGAGCAGTGGTTTGGTTAAATTCGAAAGTACTGACAACAGGCATGGCAAAAACGATTGCTCCGGCCAGGAGACCAGCACAGGAAAGACGCCCCAACGTCGTCAGAAATTTTATCATGAAGCAAACCCCATTGAATCTACAAGACCACCCATCTTTTATCTTCTTCCATCATCTTCAAGTACAAAACTGATCATGTTCTTTACACCAGAGACCCGTACCGGCGTTCCGTTCACAACTTTTGGTTTATATTTGAATTTTTTGGCTGCATTAATGGCCGCGCGTTCAAAATACCCTTGAGGATCAGCCTCAATAATCACAGGATTTTCAACGGTACCCAATTCGGTCACGGTGAATTCAACGATCACATAACCTTCAACGCCACGCTCAGCAGCACGTCTGGGGTAAATCGGAGCCACCTTCACAATCGGCAGGTAATCACCATCGGTAACGCCGCCCATCAGACCGCCGGAGATGTTGGCTGAGGCGTCTACGTTCACGGTACTAAAAGCAACGCTGGTTGCACCGGGTCGCAGCGACTGAGTCTGAGGAATGTCAATATCGGGAGGCGGAGCCTCTACTTCTGGTGGTTTTTCCACTTCCCTATCTCTTCTAAGAATTTCTTCCTCACGGTCTATGCGCACCATGTCCACGATTTTGCCGCCCGTGTCTTTTTTCAATTCAGCGTTACCGCTTGCCACCAGCATTTGCATGACAAAAAACAGGCCAAAGGTAACCACTGCGGCTAATCCAACTGCAGATATATATCGTGTCAACATGACGTTTTTACTCCTCTAAATGGCAAGCTATTTCTTGTTTGCGGATATAGCCACATTCGGTGCGCCTGCCTGGTTGGCGGCTTCAATCACCTGAAGTGTTATTCCGGCTTTTGCCCTCTGGTCCGCTTGAATGACAATCGTGCCTTTGGGATTTTCAGCAAGCAGTTTCTCGAGGGTTGTCCGCATGGCTTTAAGTTCGACCCGGCGACGGTTAATCCAGACCTGGTCATTGTCGGTGACAGCTATCAAAATGCTGGCCAATTGTTTGGGTTCAGCACTAAAAGCCTCAGGTTTTGTCACCGTAACACCCGCTTCTTTCACGAAAGCAGCCGTGACGATAAAGAAAATCAACATGATGAACACAATATCCAGCATAGGCGTCATGTTGATTTCGGCGTCTTCATCCTTTTGCGCATGTTCCCGCATGATATCTCTTTCCTACTCGTTTCAATCTTAACCGATAGTGAACGCTCCATTGTTCAAAAAAGCGTTACTGTCTTGCTGGCTCAGCTATGGACACCCCCCGCACACCCGCAAGCAGGGCTTGGTCGTATATATCGACAATTATGCCCGCATAGGAATCCGGTGACGGCTGAATAACAACGATGCCGTCCGGATGTTCAGCGTGAAGGCGCTCAATATTAGCCCGAACGGCCCGAATATCCACACGCCTGAAATCAACCCGAATGATATTATTATTATCAATCTGGATCAGGATGTTTTTTTGCTCTTCGTTTTCGGGCGGTGGCTGGTTGGAGTCCGGTTTGTTGATATCCAGTCCGGACTCCTTGACGAAAGTTGCTGTAACAATAAAGAAAATCAACATGATGAACACAATATCCAACATGGGTGTCATGTTGATTTCGGCTTCATCGTCTATCTTGGAAAATTTCTTCATGTCATAGTCCTAATGGTCCATTGTCAGGCTGTCTTCGAGTTTTTCACCCTCGCGCTTTGCCTTCCTCTCGATGTAAGTGCTCATAAAAACACCGGACAAGGCGGCGACCATGCCAGCCATGGTCGGGATGGTGGCCTTCGAGACGCCAGCGGCCATGGCCCGAGCGTTACCACTGCCCAGAACCGCCATCACATCAAACACCTCAATCATTCCTGTAACAGTGCCCATTAGTCCGATCAGCGGACACACTGCGACCAATGTCTTGATCATCATGACACTTTGATTGAGGTTTTGCGTCACTTCAGAGACCATGGCGCCTCGAATCTTATGGGCGTGCCAGGATTTCCGTTCCCGTCGCGCTTCCCAGGCTTCGAGAACTCTGCGGGCTTCCTTTCGGTAAACCGCCCGGAAGTACCACAGCCGTTCGATAATGAGCATCCACATGAGGAATGTGACAATCAGGACCAGGTACAGAACATC
>JACZYI010000035.1 GCA_022571175.1 Pseudomonadota bacterium | reverse complement strand
TGGCGAATTTCAGCGCCTCAAGTCGCAACCGTACGGGCGTCCGCTGCTGGAAGGTGGCGGGCGCATATCATACGGTGCACGGGCCATTAACGAAGGTGGATTGCAGTCCATCCCCAAACTCACCTTCCCCGGTGGAGCCTTGATTGGCTGCTCGGCCGGTTTCCTGAATGTACCCCGCATCAAGGGCACGCATAATGCCATGAAGACCGGCATGCTGGCAGCCGATGCAGTGTATGATGCGATTCAGCGTGACCATGAGAATCCGGATTTTTCAGGCTATGAGAGCAGCTTCAGGAAGTCCTGGGTTTATAAGGATTTGAAAAAAGTCAGGAATGCCAGACCGGCCCTGAGCAAATTCGGTATTCGCTGGGGAACCATATATTCAGGCATTGATATGTGGTTTTCCTCGCTTGGCCTGGGTTTTCTGATGCCCTGGACATTTCCTCACCACAAGGATCATGAGCAGCTCCAGAAAGCTGACCTCTGCGCTCCTATTGATTATCCAAAACCGGATGGCGAGATTACTTTTGACCGCTTGTCATCTGTGTTCCTGTCCAATACCAATCACGAGGAAAATCAGCCGGTTCATCTGCAATTGGAGAAGCAGGAGGTGGCGATTGATGTTAACCTTGCTGATTATGATGCCCCGGAAACGCGCTATTGTCCGGCTGGGGTCTATGAAATTATACCAGATGGAGATAAGGGAGAACTGCGCCTCCAGATCAATGCGCAGAATTGTGTTCATTGTAAAATTTGCGATATAAAGGATATGACCCAAAATATTAACTGGGTGGTACCAGAAGGGGGTGGCGGCCCCAACTATCCCAATATGTAATGCCTTTTCAAAAGAAGATCAAACATGGCTGAGGATAAGAAGATATCAGGACAATTCCCCATCTTACCGCTCATAGCGGTGGGGGCATTGCTGGCATCCACTGCGTTGCTTTCGACCTGCACGTTAGAGCGGTATCCCACTGAAGATACCGGTTTGGGGAGCTATGTTGCGGCCCAGAATGCCTCAAATATTGGCGAGCCCGGTCGTGCGCTCGGCTTTTTCATTGATGCGCTCGAAAAAGATCCGGGGAACGAAGTGATTTTGGAAAAGGCGTTTAATCTGGCTTTGAAAGAAGGGGAATTTACCCATGCTCTCAGATTTGCCGAAGAATTAGCGACTGGCGGGAGCGAGGTCTCGAATGCACAAATGTTGCTGGCACTGGATAATTTGGTAGCGGGTGATTATGAGGCCATGCAACGGGCGCTCGAAGGTGCGACCGGGCCTGGTTATGATTCGCTGGTGACGCCACTCGCCCGTGCCTGGGCCCGGGCCGCTGCGGGTGAGGTCGAGGAGGCTTTTGCGGCCTTGCGCGCCTTATCGGCAGTTGCTGCCTTCAGGCCGCTGCAACAAACCCATGCGGCCTATATTCTGGACTATGCGGGCAGGGCACCAGAGGCCGAGGTCGCCTATGAACGTATTTTAGCCGATAATCAGATAGTATCGGCCCACCCGGTTGTTGCCTATGGTGTCATGCTGCAAAAACAGG
Source organism: Pseudomonadota bacterium (assembly GCA_022571175.1). GTDB lineage: Bacteria > Pseudomonadota > Alphaproteobacteria > Sphingomonadales > SMXR01 > JACZYI01. The sequence continues at coordinate 10,752 of JACZYI010000035.1, read as the reverse complement.
GTCGTGAGGACAAAGCGGCTGAAATTTATGAGCGCTATCTGGACATATTCCCGAACAGCGAAGCGTTGAAGGAAGCTGCCCACATGCTGCAGCAAGGAATTGTAACCACCAGCAGGGCGGCTTCTCCCGAAGCGGCGCTCGCCGGAATTATGATTATGCTTTCGGGCCAACTGGCGGGTGATGGTGCCCTTCAGGCTTCGGTTGCTTTTGGTCGCTTCGGGATGTTTCTTGATCCGGGACAAAGTGACGGCCTTCTGTTGCTGGGAAATATCTTTATTGCCCTTGAGGAACCTGCTGCAGCCCTCCGCGTTTTAAGAACTATCGCCATGGATGATCCGCGGTATGTGTCTGGGCTGATCCGGCAATCCTTTGCACTGGATGATATGGAGCGCATCGATGAAGCTTTTGATTTGATGAGAGACTATCTTGCCGGGCATGGTGAAAACGGCTCGGTCAGAGCCGCTCTTGGTGATTTACACCGCATTCAAAGTCAGTTTGAAGACGCCGCAAGAGACTATACGCTCGCCATCGAAGCCCCAGTGGACAGCAAGGCAACCGATTGGTTTGTCTATTTTACCCGCGCCATCAGTTATGACGAGCTTGATTTGTGGAATCTGGCAGAAGCGGATTTCCTGAAGGCCCTGGAGCTCGAAAAAGACCAGCCTGATGTGTTGAATTACCTGGGATATTCCTGGATTGATCGCGGAATGCATATTGAAGAGGCACGCTATTTGATTGAACGCGCGGCTGAACAAAGACCAAATGACGGGGCTATTACCGACAGCCTGGGATGGGTGCAATATCTTCGGGGTGATTATGAAAATGCCGTCATAAATCTGGAACGAGCCGTGGAACTGGAACCGGGAGACCCGGTGATTAATGATCATCTGGGGGATGTCTATTGGGTCGTTGGACGAGAGATGGAAGCCCGGTTTCAATGGAGTCACGCGCTCTCGCTGGACCCTGATGATGAATTGCTGGCCGCACTGAAAGAAAAGCTTGTTTCGGGCCTGATTGTGATCAGCGCAAACAAGGACTAACTGTTATGTCGGGGGTAGTTATGTCACGGCTGGCTCCGGCAAAAATCAATCTGTTCCTGCATATCACCGGGCGTCGGGCAAATGGCTATCATGATTTGGAAAGCCTGTTTGTTTTTGCTGACTTCGGGGATGAGATTTTGATTGAGGAAGGGGAGGGACTGGAGCTTGATGTCAAAGGCCCGTTCGCCGGATCACTGGTGAACTCATCGGATAATCTCGTTTTGCTCGCCGCTCAAATGCTGGCTGAGACCAGCGGAAAAGACTCGTATAGCGCACGAATAACCCTGATAAAAAATCTACCTGTATCCGCTGGCATTGGTGGTGGTTCCTCGGATGCAGCAGCGACATTATTAGCCCTTAACCAGTTTTGGGATTTGGGTAAGTCCAAAAATGACTTGGCAGAGATGGCGCCTGATCTTGGCGCAGATGTTCCTGCCTGCATTTATGGCAAGGCTTCGTTCGTCAGTGGTATTGGCGAGAATGTGACCCCATTAGAGGACTTTCCCGAGCTCGCTATACTCATGGTCAATCCGGGTACAGGACTTTCCACAGCGCAGGTTTTCAAGAGCCTGCGAGAGTCTGACCTTGAATTCAGCCCTGTCAAAGGCATGCCCCAAAATCTTTGTGGCAGCACACAGATGGAGGTGCGGAACTGGCTTGAGAGCGAGACCAGGAATGATCTTCAACCTGCTGCTACCAGTATGGCTCCGGAAATAGGGGCTGTTCTTGAAACGTTGGAGCTGATGCCAGGATGTTTAATGGCGCGAATGTCCGGTAGCGGTCCAACCTGTTTTGCTCTATTTGATATCTTTGAAGACGCCATCGGAGCCAGATCATTGCTGAACTCAAGAGCGAGCTGGTGGGTTCAGGAGGCACTGGTATCTTAGCAGGGTTTTTGGGGGGGAGTGCGATCATCAAGATGAATCTGACTTATGGAATAAAATGTCTGTCGTTCGTTCTGATGGCGGCGCTTTTGAGTGCCTGTACTGCGTTTGGAAAAGTCTCCGGCGATCTCCAAAAAACTTGGGACAGGGCGATTGTTCGTGTTCCCTGGTCAGATCAACGGATCAGTTCAAACGATCTTCTTAACCCGGGTGATGAACAAGTAGCTCGCTTTCCTGTGGTCCTTTATTTGCACGGCTGTACAGCATTTCAGACGTCGGAAGAAGATTTCGGGCGCCTGCTTGCAAGTGAAGGATTTGTATTTATTGCGCCTAACAGTATGGCCCGGAGTTACCGACCTTTGCAATGTGATCCTGAGACAAGCACCGGTGGTTTTAATCGTTTTGTGTTTGATTTTCGTATGGCGGAGATCAGCTATGCAGTGCAGCAGCTTCAGTCTTTTGCTTGGGTAGATCAGGAAAAGCTATTTCTTGTGGGTGGCAGCGAGGGTGCTGTGGCGGCAGCGCTCTATCGAGGGGATGAGTTCAAAGCCCGTGTGGTTTTCCAGTGGACCTGTCATGGCGCCCCTATTGTTGCGGGTATTTCCGGGACGGCTGAGCCCATGCTCGCCATTATTAACCGGCAAGACCCTTGGTATGACGCGGAACATACCCGCGGCCAGACAGGGGATTGCGGGGCATTTTTTTCTGGTCTGGAATCGTCTCAATCAATGGTTTTCGACATTCCCGGTGTTCATAGTTTGTTCGAGAGGCCTAGGGTACGTCGGGCAATCGTTGATTTTCTTAACCAACATAAAAACTAGAATGCGGGCCCAAAATTGTTATACATTCGCGGAAAAATGTTGCGCCAGAGTAGGTTAGGGACTAGTTTTCCCCACTCAAACAAAACAAAGAATAATGCTTTGAAGGAAGCGCACATGAACAGGACGCGAGATATTTTGGTAATGGTTGTTATGTTGGCGCAATTGCTTTCTCCGGCTTCGGTTTGGGCGGATGAGGAAGTGTCAAAAGAGGCAGGTGATGCACAAAAAACTGTAATAGTAAATCAAAGGGTACTAACGGGTGTGGGAGAAAACGCCGGTGCTGCTGCCGGGCAGATCATAGGTACTGGCGGCGGAATTTTAAGCACGGGCCTGATTGTGGGCACTCTTGTTTTGGCCGTGGTGGTCGCGATAGCGCTTGAAGCGGCCACAGACAAAGATCAGATTGATGATGGCACCGCGACTACCACAACAACCACCACAACGACAACGACCACAACGACCACAACGACCAGCAGCAACTGATAGAGCGAGAAAGGGAAGGACATTGGAGGTTTTCTGTGAGGGAAAGATTTTTAATGACCGGTAAAAATATGGCAGTGGAAGAAAAAAATATGGGACTGGAGAAAAATGTAAAAATCCTGACGGGTATGGCGCTCTCGTTGTTAATCACGGTAGGTATCATTTTTCTGGCCCAGGCTCAGGACGTTGATCCCGCCGATATTGCAGCCTTGCGGCAGCAGTTACAAGACGCAGGCGATGATCTGGGTGATAGTGATATTCTCGATGTTGCTGATGATGCGAAGGATTTGGATGAGGACAGGCGCACCTCCAGACTTGCCGCCTCAGCCGTTGCCAAATCAACATCCGCGCTGGAAATTGATTATCGAATTCGCTCGGATATCGAGAGTTTGAGCCAGTATGGGTATGGTCTCTTCCAGAACATAGCAACAGACACTGTAACAGAAACAGGTCGCGTTCCGGAGCGGTATATACTCGGGATTGGTGACCGTCTTGTGATTACTCTGGTGGGCTCAACAGACAGGTCGTTCACACTTCGTGTGGACCGGGAGGGGCGCATCATATTACCTGATATCGGGCCGCTCCCCGCATCAGGACGCAGTTTTGGTGATATCAGAAGAGAGATTGAAGATCAGGTCTATGCTGCCATGCTGGGCACGGAAGTTTACGTCTCACTAGGCACGATCAGACAAATCAGTGTTTTGGTGCTGGGTGAAGTCTCACTGCCTGGCCTGCACAACATGACAAGCCTTTCCACTATTCTCCAGGCATTGGCGAGCGCGGGGGGTGTGAAGAAAACCGGCAGTCTCAGGAATATACACGTCGAAAATGGCGATGAAATCATCAAAATTGATATCTATAAATTGATGCGCTTCGGGACGGGCGCTGATCTCCAGATGATAGATGGCATGAAAATTATTGTGCCACAAATTGGTGATACGGTGGCCATTGCAGGTGAAGTTCAGCGGGCGGCTATTTACGAGATCGCTGTCGATGAAGTTTTTTCCGGTGCAGAACTTCTGGAACTGGCGGGAGGCCCGCTACGCCCCAGAGGCAACAGCTATTTCCTCAACCGCATAAGAGAGGATGGTCGCCAGACCCTGGACGCTTTGGAAAATCTTGATCTGCAAATCGGTGTGAGCGATATATTAACCGTGGGTTTCTTGAAGGATTTGATTGTAGATATTGTGACTTTGGAAGGTCATGTTCGAGTGCAGGGCGAACGACCATTATCAGCGGCACGGACAGTTTCGGCTTTAGTTGGTGGATTTGATGGTCTTGGGCCCGAGCCTTATTTGCCCTTTGCCATCTTGGAGACCACCGATCCCGTGACAAGGGCTCGCATTCTAGTGCCAGTCAATCTGGAACGTGTGATGCAAGGAGCCGAAGATATAAATTTGAGGGACCGGGACGCAGTTTTTGTTTTTTCACGATTGGAAATTGATTTTTTATCTCAGCCTGCTCTGAGGAATACCATCATCCGCGGAGAAGCCCCGCAAGATGCCTGCCCCTCATTGGTGGCACTTGAAGATTTTTTGTCAGACAAGGAAATTGACCGCTTTTCTGCTGTGGTAAGAAGTGTGTTTGTCCGTGACCCCTCTGAAGGAGAAATCAGAGTCCAGGAAGCGGGAGGGATAGCGACCGAAGACACCCGTCTCCGGGCCGAAGCGTCCGAATCGATTGAAGGGGTGGCGACGTTGGATGAAGATCTTCCGAATCCCGTCCCGGCACAGCTCATATGTACCAGTCTTTTTGACCTACGCCCCGATATGCTGAGATTTACGCTGGAGCATGCCGTTTCAGTCATTGGGGCCATCCGCAATCCGGGGGTTTATCCGGTTGCCAGTTCTGTCACACTCGATTCCATCGTTTCTGTTGGTGGTGGGTTTTCCAATAATGCTGATCCCACAAATATTGAGGTCACAAGTCTTTCAAGTGTCACCATTGGTGGCGTGGCAAACTCGGAAACTAGGTTTATTAATGCCATTACTGCCTCCATGGCTGAGATAGATATCATTGCAGGCGCTACAATTCGCTTCAACGCGCTCATTACAAATCAAGAGTCAGGAACCGTCCTGCTGACGGGTGAATTTGAAAGACCCGGAGTTTATTCCATCACCCGTGGCGAGACCATGGGCCAGCTTATAGATAGGGCTGGGGGATTAACGGAATATGCCTATCCCTATGGTGCGGTCATGACACGTGAATCCATCAAGAGGGAGCAGCGTCAGGGTTTCAGACGGGCTGCCCGCGAAATCAATAATGCCTTGGCAGTGGCAGCGGTCAGAGCGGACCTGGCTGCAGACACAATTATTGCAGCGCAAAATCTTGCTAATCAATTACAATTGGCTGAAGCTGCCGGTCGGATGATTGTGGAGACGGACCCGGCGGTGCTTCGCACAAAGCCCAGGGAGGACATCATCATGTCACCGGGTGATCATATCACCATGCCCAAACGTCCGGTCACGGTTATCATCTCGGGGGATGTATTGAATCCGGGCGCTATGAAATTTGTGCCAGGAAAAACAGTGTCTGACTATATTGCTGAAGCGGGGGGATTTTCACAAAGCGCTGATGATGACCGGGTATTTCTGGTTTACCCGAATGGCATTGCAGCGCCAGTCAACTTATCCAGTTGGTTTTTATCGTCAAATAAATTACGGGTACCACCCGGCAGCGCGATCATTGTTCCGAAAAACCTGAATCCAGTAACTACACTGGAATTGGTATCAGAAATTTCTACTATCCTGGGGCAATTTGCCCTGAGCGCGGCGTCAATCGCTGTTATTACGAGATAGGGTGCAGGGGTTAAATCCGAAAAATAATTTTAGCCCATGAGTGCGACAAAATGCTTTACAGGCCAAGAGGGTCTGTGTTTATTTTGCGCAGCTTTCGGATGGGGCGTAGCCAAGTGGTAAGGCATCGGGTTTTGATCCCGTGATCGCAGGTTCGAATCCTGCCGCCCCAGCCATTGAACGGATAGGATAAGTCGCAGGCGGGCTATCCAAAATCCGTTTTTTCTGCTGGCCGAGTGAGCCAGCCTGGCGAGGCTCGCATCGGTTAATTTAGTCTGGAAGGGTCTTTTGCTCCAAATATAAAGGAACCCCCGGACAAAAAGCCGGGGGCATAGTTTGGTACGGTTTGCTGAAGGGATCGGATGTATAAAACGTCTAATCCAACACCAAAACCATACAGAACTATGGTAAATAAATGGTTAACCATATTGCTAGGCATATTATGAAATATTTGCCGCTTGAGGGAGCGCGGCAATTGAGGGGCTATTTTACCTGGAGCAAAACCAGCCTTCCAGTCCCCCGGAAACCGGCCGTGGGTGGAGGCCCGGATGTTCGCTTTTGCCGGAATTGTGATACGCCGCTGACGGCTGACTTTTGCCCTGAGTGCGGGCAATTGGATCGAGATTTGAATCGACCCATTTGGACTTTGATGGTGGATTCAGCGGACGCACTGTTTGATATCGATTCGCGTATCTTTCGCACAATCATGCCACTGATATTGCTGCCCGGTCATCTGACAAAAAGTTATAACGAAGGCAAAAGAGCTCGCTATTTGCCACCCGTCAGACTCTATATAATGGCGTCTATCTTATTCTTTCTCACGGTCTCGATTGCTGACATTGCGATTTTGAAGATCGAATTTTTTCCCAGAGAGTCAACAGAAGGATTGACAATCGAAGACCTTGATCCTGAACAGGTGACGCCATTTGATGAAGCCTCATCTGGACCATCATCAGAGGACGAAAGTGAAGGCGGAGATGAATCCCAAGATGTGCTTGGAGATAGCGCTGATGATGTGGCCTTGAGTAACTCCCGGAATGGTGATGTCATAATTGGAGATTTTGGATTTGATCTTGAGATCAAAATGTTTGCGCCTGCAGACCCATCCGAAAATAGTGTTCCCTTGCCTCCAGATGCTTTTCAGGAAGCGATTGAAGGATTGGCAGCCAACAGGGATGAAGCACTGAAAACGGTTGATAGGGAAGGCGCGGGTATGGAGCTGGCGACGCTTGAGTTTGCCGAGGATGTTTTACGTGGATTTCAGGTGGCTGTGCAGGATCCGCGTGCCTTAAACAAGGAAATTAATATCTGGTTGCCGCGAGCCATGATTTTCATGTTGCCGATCTTTGCCCTGTTGCTACGATTATTTTACTGGGGTCGAAAGCAATATTTGATGGATATGCTGGTATTTTCGCTGCATTTTCACAGCTACATTTTTCTGGTCATTACCTTTTTTATTGCAGCCCAGATTTTGATCGGTTCTGCGGCCAGTGCCTGGATGTTCGCTCTTGCGGTGCCAGTTTATCTTTTTGTGGCACTCAAGGTCACTAGCGGGCAGGGAATAATTCGAACCTTTTTCAAGTTTATTTTCCTGTCGTTCATATATTCCATTTTACTGAATGTGGCTATGCTCGGAATCTTGCTGGTGGGTCTTTCTGAGATCTAACTGAGCCAATATCTGTCTTGGGATGCTGCGCGGTTCAGTCTGACTTTTTGAACTCAAGGGAAAGTGAATTCACGCAATATCTAAGTCCGGTTGGATTCGGCCCATCGGGAAAAACATGCCCCAGATGACTGTCACACTTGGTGCAGAGGACTTCAACACGACGCATGCCATGACTGATATCTTCTTTTTCCTTGATTCTGTCTTCGGCGAGCGGCGTGAAGAAGCTGGGCCATCCGGAGCCTGAATCATATTTAGCCTCGGAAGAAAACAAAATCTGTCCACAGCCTGCACAGCTATAGGTGCCATCGTCTTTCAAAGTTACATATTTTCCGGAATATGCAGGTTCGGTCACTCCTTCCCGGCATACGGCATAGGCTTCAGGGGAGAGTTTCGCGCGATATCTAACTTCGTTTGAAGGCGTGTTCATGGTCTGACATTCCTAGGGGTCGATTTTGCAAAAATCACAGAGGACATAAAGATAACCGGGATCATTCAATGATAAAAGCAGTTGGGCGTCTTCCTGAAATTGCGCCAAAAGCGATAGACTTGCCCCGGTAATAAATTCGCGAGCCTCCAGATCGATCAAGTTGGTCCTGGCAAAAAGAGATTCCAACAGCCGGGTTGTGAAGTCCGGTTCGTCCTCGAAATAGAATATTTCAAATGCCTGGATATCAGCTCGATTGGCCGCTGCCAAAATTGCCTCTTCCAGGTTGCCCAGATTGTCAATCAGACCAAGTTCAATCGCATCCTGCCCGGACCAGACCCGGCCACGAGCGATTTCGCGTACTCTCTCTGTGGGCAATTCTCGCTGCTCTGCGACCAGGGTGATAAATTGCTCGTACCCCTTTTGCACCGATTGGGTGATGATGGTTCGGGTCAGATCATCCATGCCTCGCGCAGGATTGAAACTGCCAGTAAGTGGTGTTGTGCCCACGCCGTCCACATGCACGCCAATAGCGTCCAGAGACTCGGCGAAGGTGGGAAAAAGCGCGAATATTCCAATAGACCCGGTAATGGTAGTGGGCTGGGCCCAAATTTCGTCCGCTGCGAGTGAAATCCATAACCCGCCCGAGGCGCCATAATCCCCCATTGAAGCGATGATGGGTCTGCCTGCTTCCCTGGTCAAAGCCACTTCTCTCCGGATGATCTCAGAGCCAAAAATGCTTCCGCCCGGACTGTTAACCCTAAGAACAATGGCCGCGACATTCTCGTCCTGTCGCGCTTTCCGTATCAGCCTGGCAATGGTTGCACCGCCCACCGACCCTGGGGATTGTTCACCGTCAAGAATCGTGCCCTCTGCGACCACAATAGCGATCACCGGCAAGTTGGGATCAGGAGCGCTGTCTGTGGCTTTCAGATAATTTTCAAAATGAATACCGTTATAGCCAATTCCATTACGTGCGCGACCTGCAATATCTGCCACCGCCGTTTGCCATTGTTGGTGGGTTTTAAGCTCATCGATCAGACCCCAGGATATGGCAAGTTCGGCCAGATTTCCCCCTACGGCTCTCAATTCCTCCTCAATGTGATTGAAATGCGCGAGAAAGTCTTCAGGTTTCAGGCCCCGTCCCTCGCTCACCCGGGTCACATAGTGATCCCAAAGCTCATTCAAGAGGGCGCTATTGGCCTCCCTTGCTTCCGGTGACATATCATCCCGCAAATAGGGTTCGCCCGCGCTTTTATAATCGCCAACCCGAAACACATGTACTTTGGCTTTAAGCTTTTCCAGTCCCTCCCGATAATAGGTGGGATAAATCCCGTATCCCGAAATCAACATGCTGCCTTGCGGGTCCAGGAATATTTTATCGGCCCTGGATGCAATCAGATATTGTGACTGGGTAAAATAGCGGCCATAGGCAAGTACCGGCTTTCCGCTTTCCTTAAACTCATCAATAAGTCCCGCCAGATAATGACCTTCTGCAGGGCCTACGCCTGATAACAGGTCCAGTCTGAGTGCCAACGCTACAATTCGGTCATCGTCCCGGGCACGCTTGATGGCGCGTACAATATCCCGGAGCAAAACTTCGGAGGGCAGATCGCTTTCGTCCTGCAGAATAATCTGCAGCGCGTCACGTTCTGATAATTGTTCGACCAATTGGCCTTGGGGTTGGAGAATTAGTGCGGTTTTGTCCGGAACATCGGGTCGGTTATCACTAAAGACCAAAATCAAGACCAAGATCAGAATGACATAAAAAAGGGTCATGCCAATCGCGCGTCTAACAATCAGCAGGCCCCGCCAAATATTGCGAAACAAGCTCATAAAACTTTTCATTTCTGACCTCTTTCCTCCATTTCAGATCATCCCACACTATTTCAAATCGGTTGCTTGCAGCATGTCTCTGATAGTATGGAACTTAATGCGTGGACAAGGATCATCCGCTCGCTCAGTCTCAGCTTTATCTATTTCAAGCCAATTAGAAAAACCAACGAATTGAATCTGTTCGGTCTGCAAATGTTCCACCAGGCCACCATAACCCCGTCGATCGCCGGATTTTACTTCCGTCAGGATGCGATCGGCAATAGCTATGCCGTCGGGCCTGTTGGTGCCAATGGTTCCTGTGGGTCCACGCCTTGCCCAGCCAACGGCATAAATACCCTTTTCGATTAATCCCATATCATTGATAAATCGACCGCGGGAGCTGTCATAGGGCAAGTCCTCAAGCGGTGAGCTTAGATATCCAATGCAAGGCACAACCATCTGGCATTCAATCTCGAAAAATTCTCCGGTACCAATACATTTTCCGTCTTTGACTTTTGTTTTTTCCAGCCGAAAGCCGGTCACTTTTTCCTCACCCAATATTTCCACCGGACTGGCAAAAACATGGAAGTGTAAATTCACATCTTTCGAATCTTTTTTGTTCTCCGAAAACGCCTGAAGATGCTTTAAAATTTTGCGCTTCACCAGAGCGGTCTTGTCGTCAACCCCGGTCACTTCTTGGGGAATTTGTTCGGGCAAGGTCAAAGCCACCGATTGTTCCAGCATTCCCATCTCTCCCAGTTCCTTGGGGGTAAATTTAGCTTCTATGGGACCTCTCCGTCCAAACATCCAGATATTGGTAATGGCCC
>JACZYI010000219.1 GCA_022571175.1 Pseudomonadota bacterium | reverse complement strand
GCCAAGGAGTTGAATCGAATCAGCTTGTTTAATCTAGGCGCTCTCCCTTGATGAACCCAATAAATAAGATCAGCGTCATACAATGGATATGCTTGCTTGTAAACAACGTACTGTGTTTCTCCCCATCCTAGATCCCCCGTTTCTAATTGGCCCGGGACGCTTTCCATTCCCAACGCCTGAATCGTCATGGTAAGATCCGGTTCCTCTATTACGGTTTTATCAAATACATTGTATCTATTATTATTAAGAAATGTTGCTACCCCATCAGAAGTTAGTGGAGCAAGCACCTCAAAAGGCGCATCCATATAGCCCAATACGATCAAGACCAGAGCCAGGGTGGCGATCAGGGATTGAAAGGCCCGATAGCCCATGGGGCCAAAAATGGCGATCAGTTTTTGGCGGGCTTCGGTGATACCAGCCAGGATATGAAAAAAGGCAAATAGTGCCAAACCAGCCATAAGAAGCTGAAAATCTGCTGCCATCAAGTCTCCCCCCCCCCTCTCTATCGGATGCCTCCGGGCCTCTTCATTGGATGCACCTGGGTGGGAGCTTATCAGATTGTCAGTGATGCAGGCTCAATTATTTTCTTCCATCAGGGAGAGCACCATATCCGTGGTCAATATGGCAGGCAGAACCACCGGTCGGGCCACCGGATCGGAGGGGTAAAAAGCGTAAAAGGGAATGCCACTGCGCCCGAACCTGGCCAACAGGCGTTCAATTTCCTCATCCGGCTGGGTCCAGTCCGCTACCATATAGGTAATGCCCTTTTCCTTGATGTAATTCTTGAAACGATCGCTGGCAAAGACCAGCTGTTCCTGAATGATACAGGTGATGCACCAGGCTGCGGTCACATTCAAAATACCGGCTGGCCCTGACGGCGAAGCGCAACCAGGGCCAATTCAGAATAAGCCACCGCATTGCCGCGCATAACCGCTGTCTCGCGGGCCATGGCTTCGGCCCGTTCTGAAATGACTGTGCTGCCGAACCAGCCGCCGGCCCCGAACAATATTAAAAACAGCGTCAGCACTGCGCTGCGGATCGGGCGTGACAAAATCTTGCTGCGATCTGCCAGCCAGATAAAGAGAGCCAGACCACTGATAATAACGAGGGCGATGAGGGCACCCTCTGTTCCCGATTGCTGCGCCAATACCCAGAGCAGCCAGAGCACCGTGGCATAAATGGGGAACGCCAGAAACTGCTTGAATTTCACCATCCAGGGGCCAGCCTTGGGCAGCCTTTTATAAAGAGCGGGCACAAAACTCATAACCAGAAAAGGCGTGGCCAAACCAAGACCCAGGCTTTCAAAAACCAGGAATCCTGTGCTCGGTGATTGCATGAGCGCGTAGCCAATAGCTGCCCCCATAAAAGGCGCGGTGCAGGGCGTGGCCACAATGGTGGCCAAAACGCCGGTGGAAAATGCCCCAGCAGCACCTTCATCCTGGGCAAGCTTTTGTCCCAACTGCTGAATACGGGCGGGAATTTCATAAAGACCGGAAAAATTAAGCCCCACCAGAAACAACAGCAGGATCAGGCTCAGGACAAAAATCGGGGATTGTAGTTGGAAACCCCACCCTGCCTGCTGACCAAAGCCCCTGACGGCGATTAAAATGGCGGCCACCACCAGAAAACTCACCAGGATACCGATGGTATAATAGATCGCGTCCATCCTGAGTTTTCGCCTGGACCCGGTGCCCGCCTGGACCACCGCAAAAACCTTGATCGCCAGCACGGGAAAGACGCAGGGCATAAGATTGAGGATTAATCCACCGAGGAAAGCAAAAAGCATCGCCAGCCCGAGCCCCATACCAAACGATGTGCCACGCTCAGAGACAGCCGGCGCGGTCAGACTTCCTATGGCCGTCAATCGGTTGGGGGTGGAGACATAAAATCCCTTGTAAAGACCATAGGCGCTTTCATCGCTTTCAAACTCAATGACAATGACACCCTCACCCCGCTCCAACTCTGCCTGATTAGCGCTCCGCGGCGCTTGAAAGCTGTATCCCTCCCAGTTGGCTATGCCATCCAGCGGCTCATCCCCCAGATATTGCCCGCGGATGAGGGAAAAGTAGCGGAGCCCCCGGACCTGTTCTTTTTCTGCTGGCTCAATATAGATTTGCAACTCAAAACCTGTTTCGTCGGATTCAAGACGAACCGGCCAGGGGGACGGCACCGGCACGCGTTTTCTGGCTTGTTCAAAGATGAAATTATTATCCGGGTTCCGGGCACCATCACCGGATATCAGGTCGAAACGATACTCAGCAGGGTCATAAAAGCAATCTTCCCGGCAAACCGGCCAGATGGCATCGAGCTCAAAATGGAAAAAGGCAAAATCCTCAAGATGTTTTGGTGGATGGATTTCCTGCAAAACCATGGTGGTGCCACGAAATCCGTATAGCATGCTGTCATTTTTCTCGCTGAAGAAGAATTCCGGCGTAGGCCAGAGGGTTTTTCCGAGCGTGAATCCTTCGGGTAACAACCAGTCGAATTCAGCCGCTGAATCCAGCTGGTCTTTCCAGAGCGTATACCAACCGGCTTCGGGTGCAAAATGTATGGCAACCCAAAAGGGGCGCTTGGGCGAAATTGATTCCACCTCGATATAGACCGCACCTTCGCTGAATTCGTGGTGAGCTTCTTTCTTTTCGTCGAGCACTTGAGCCGCTGCCACCACACCGCTCGCCCCCTCCGCCCCTGACCAGAGATTAACCCCAAACAGAGTAAGCACGAAGGCCACAAGCAGCATGGTCGCTCGCCCGTATTTTCCTCTCAGTGCCATAATTCCCGAGCTCTCTCTACCGGCCATTTTTGACCCCTTGTTACGATAGCCATACTCCTAACAAAAGAAAGCCGCCAGTGCTGACGGCCCTCTATAACCAAAATGTGATCTTTTTTTAGCGTTTCGAGAATTGGAATGAACGCCGCGCTTTGGCCCTGCCATATTTCTTGCGCTCCACCACGCGGGCGTCCCGGGTCAGAAAACCGGCCTGCTTCAAGAGACGGCGCAATTCAGGCTCATAGGCTTCGAGCGCTTTTGAAATGCCATGTTTGACGGCACCAGCCTGTCCGGAAAGACCACCGCCCTTGACGGTACAAGTGACATCATACTGATCCACCCGGCGCACCACCTCAAACGGTTGCCCCACG
>JACZYI010000218.1 GCA_022571175.1 Pseudomonadota bacterium | reverse complement strand
GACCCATACTGCGATATTCATGGCTGGAGGTGCGCTTGCCATAGCCCTTTTCGGTCACTGACAGGATAAACTGCTCGCCGGATTCAATTTCTTCCATGCGCTTGTGGGAGAGAGTGGGCTCCTGCGGCTCGGTTTTCCAGGGTGCGGCTTTCAAATATTGGGTGCGCTCTTCTACCGTTGCATCCTGACCGGAAAGGATGGACATGGAAATGACCCGGTTGTCCTTGTCTTTGAATTTCATGCCCCTGACACCCATCGAAGCGCGCCCCTTGAACAGTCGAATGGCGGTGGCGGCAAAACGGATTGAATTGCCACCTCTGGCCGCCAAAAACACGTCGTCACCTTCCTCGCAAAGCTCGACCCCCACCAGCCGGTCCTCGCTGCCCTCCGGGAATTTAATGGCAATTTTACCGTTGGAGGGAACATTCCTGAAATCTTCCATGCTGTTGCGCCGCACCGTACCGGCCGTGGTGGCGAACATCACATTCAGATCCGCCCAGCTCTCCTCGTCCTCGGGCAAGGGTAAAATCGTCGAGATCACCTCGTCCTGGTCTACCGGTAGCAAATTGATGACCGCCTTGCCTTTGGAGGTGGGTGATGTGAGCGGAAGCTTCCATACCTTGAGCTTGTAAACTCTGCCCTTGGAGGAGAAAAACAGCACCGGAGTATGGGTGGAGGCCACAAAAACATTGGTCAGCACATCTTCTTCCTTGGTGGACATGCCTGCCCGGCCTTTACCACCGCGGCGCTGGGCACGGTAAGTGTCCAGGGGTACGCGCTTGATATAGCCCGAGTGGGTGACCGTCACCACCATCTCCTCCCGCTGGATCAGATCTTCGTCTTCCAGGTCGCCATATTCGCCTTCGGCTATGATCGAGCGACGGGGATCGGCAAACTGCTCCCGTACCTCCACCAGTTCCGAACGCAGAATGCCATAAAGCTTGTCACGAGAGTTCAGGGTCACCAGATGGTCCTTGATTTGTTTTGCCAGACCATCCAGCTCCTGGCCGATATCCTCACGGCCGATGGCGGTCAGGCGATGAAGCCGTAAATCCAGTATGGCGCGCACCTGCCGGTCGGTCAGGTAATATTTGCCTTTGACAATCTTGCTTTCCGGGTCATCCACCAGGGCGATAAAATCTTTCACATCCTTGGCTGACCATTTGCGCTGCAACAAGTCTTCGCGCGCTGCCTGCGGATTTTTGGCCCCGCGGATGGTGGCAACGATGTTATCAATATTGGCAACTGCAATCGCCATACCGATCAAAAGATGGGCCCTGTCACGGGCTTTTCTGAGTTCAAATTTTGTCCGGCGTTGAATAACCTCTTCGCGAAACTCGATAAAAGCATCCAGAAATTCCTTCAGCCCCATCTGCTTGGGCCGCCCGCCAATCAGCGCCAGCATGTTGAGGCCAAAGGAGCTCTGCAAAGGCGTGAAGCGATAGAGCTGGTTCAGAACCACATCGGATTCCGCGTCACGTTTCAGTTCAATTACAATCCTGACGCCATCCCGGTCTGATTCATCGCGTAGATCAGAGATGCCTTCGATGCGTTTACTGCGAACATTCTCGGCAATCTTTTCCACCAGACTCGATTTATTGACCTGAAAGGGTATTTCGGTGACGATGATGGCCATGCGATCCTTGCGGACCTCCTCCACATGGGTTTTGGACAGAATTTTGATTGATCCGCGCCCGGTCTCATAGGCCTGACGGATACCGGTCTGGCCGATGATGGTTGCTCCGGTGGGAAAATCAGGCCCTTTTATATGCTGCATCAGGTCCGGCACGGTGGCCTCCGGATTATCGATCAGCATCAGACAGGCGTCGACCACTTCACCCAGATTATGGGGCGGAATATTTGTGGCCATGCCAACCGCAATACCGCTGGCACCATTGACCAAAAGATTGGGAAAGCGCGCCGGCAGAACCTTGGGCTCACTCTCTGAATTGTCATAATTTTCCTGAAATTCAACGGTATCTTTTTCGATATCAGCCAGCAATACACCGGCGGATTTGGCCATACGCGCTTCGGTATAGCGCATGGCTGCCGCCCGGTCGCCGTCCATGGAGCCAAAATTGCCCTGACCATCAATCAGGGGCAGCCGCAGCGAAAAGGTCTGCGCCATTCGAACCAGCGCATCATAGATGGAGCTGTCGCCGTGGGGATGGTATTTACCCATGACATCACCGACGATCCGGGCCGATTTCCGGTAGGGCTTCGTGGCCTCATAGCCACATTCATACATGGAATAGAGAATGCGCCGATGCACTGGCTTCAGGCCATCACGAACATCCGGCAAGGCTCGAGAGACGATCACGCTCATGGCGTAATCGAGATAAGAGGTCTTCATCTCCTCTTCGATGGTGACGGGCTGGATGCCCCGTTCATACTCTTTTGGCTCTTCTGGAGGTGTCTGTTCAGTCAAAATCCGGGCCCTTGATCAGGATCGTTTTGGAGGTTTTTATTGCTGATTTCAGCCCTCTTACAGACCCCACGATATATTGTGGTTTAGAATGGCCAATTCTACCAAATATGGTTCCTCAGGGCAAGTAAATTGGAGGGTTTTGGGGTCTTTTTATTATTCTCTAACTCATTGAATATAAATAGTTTATTATATTATTTTGCCGGTGTTTTTCCGACCGGCCCAAAGACCCTGCTTTTGGCTCGATTTTACCCCGATAACGGGGGATAAAATTGCCCTTCCTGTGCCGATAACTGGCTGGCTTTTCAACCCGCGGCCAAGGCCTGCTCAAGATCAGCGATCAGCTCATCGCAATCTTCCAGCCCCACAGAAATACGCAGCAAATCATCCGGCGTGGTGCTTTCAGGCCCTTCAACGGGCTTTCGATGTTCTATCAGGCTTTCAATGCCTCCGAGGGATGTGGCGGGAATAAAGAGCCTGGTGCTGGTGACGACTTTTTTTGCACCCTCCAGACCACCCCCGGTACAGATGGACAGCATGCCGCCAAAACCGATTTCTGTATCCATTTCCGCTTTGGCTATCTCATGTGCGGGATGACTGGTGAGGCCGGGATAGAGCACCTCTCTCACCCGGTCATGGCCTTCAAAATGGCGTGCAATGGCCAGGGCGCTCCTGCTCGCTGCCTGGACCCGAAGATAGAGCGTCCTCATGCCCCGTATGAGCAACCAGGCCTCAAAC
>JACZYI010000217.1 GCA_022571175.1 Pseudomonadota bacterium | reverse complement strand
TTGGAAAAGTTGTTGAATTTTTTGGCCCCGGACTGGATGAACTGGCTGTGGCTGACCGAGCCACAATTTCCAATATGGCACCTGAATATGGGGCCACCTGCGGCTTTTTCCCCATCGACAGTGCCACCATCGATTATCTGAGATTTACCGGTCGCGATCAGGGGTTGGTTGCTTTGGTGGAGACCTATTCAAAGGCCCAGGGGCTTTGGCGCACTCCCGATCTTCCCGAACCGGAGTTTACCGATGTGCTGAAGCTGGATATGTCCTCCATTGAGCCAAGCATCGCCGGGCCAAAACGCCCTCAGGACAGGATAGATTTATCCCAAGCTGCAAGTGCTTTCAATCGAGCCCTGATAGATGACTTCGGCAGAACCGGAGGAGAAGACATATCGGCCCCGGTAGCGGGCGAAGAGTATGAACTTTCCGATGTCTCGATTGTTATTGCCGCCATTACAAGCTGCACTAACACCTCAAACCCGAGCGTAATGATCGCCGCCGGCCTGGTCGCGCGTAACGCTCGAGCCAGAGGCCTCAAGGTCAAGCCCTGGGTCAAGACCTCACTTGCGCCTGGCTCTCAAGTTGTGACTGATTATCTGGATCGTGCTGGTTTGAGCGGTGACCTGGACGCGCTTGGCTTTAATCTGGTTGGTTATGGCTGCACCACCTGCATTGGCAATTCGGGACCACTACCGGACTCCCTTGTGGCTGCTATTAATGAAAAGGATCTGGTTTGCACCAGCGTGCTTTCGGGCAATCGGAATTTCGAGGGCCGGATCAGTCAGGATGTAAAAGCCAATTATCTGGCCTCCCCGCCACTGGTGGTCGCCTACGCCATCGCGGGCACATTGAAATCAGATATCGTCAAGGATGCGCTTGGCACTGATGGAGATGGCAAGAAAGTTTATCTGCGGGATATTTGGCCTACAAATCAGGAAATTTCAGAAGTGGTTAAACGAGCCCTGACCTCTGATATGTTCCGGGAACGCTATTCGGATGTTTTTGCAGGTGATGCTGCCTGGCAGTCTATTCGGGTTCCGGGTGGTCTAACCTATAACTGGAACCAGGATAGCACTTATGTTCAACACCCACCGTATTTTGATGGCATGAACAAAGAGGTTTCCGATACTGAAGATGTTATGGACGCCCGTATTCTTGCCTTGCTGGGCCACTCCATTACCACCGACCATATTTCTCCCGCAGGGGCCATCAAGGCCAATACTCCCGCAGGCGAATATTTATTATCTTATCAGATTGAACGTCGTAATTTTAATTCCTACGGCTCAAGGCGGGGCAATCATCAAGTGATGATGCGGGGTACATTTGCCAATATACGGCTGAAAAATCTGCTGGCACCAGGCACCGAGGGAGGCTGGACCCGTCATATGCCGGACGGAAAGACCATGTCCATTTATGAGGCCGCCATGCAATATAAAGAGGAGGAAACTCCACTGGTGATTTTTGCCGGCAGAGAATATGGCACGGGGTCTTCCCGTGACTGGGCCGCAAAAGGAACTCTGTTACTGGGAGTCAGGGCTGTCATTGCACAATCCTTCGAGCGAATTCACAGATCCAATCTCATTGGTATGGGCGTTTTGCCCTTGCAATTCATGGGAGATGACTCATGGGAAAGCCTTGGCATTGATGGCAGCGAACGCATTTCTCTCACAGGCGTGGCTGGTGAAGTGACACCCGGGCAGGAGGTTAATTGTCGCATCCAGAAAGAAGATGGCAGCGAGAGTGAGATTAAACTTCTCTGCCGCATTGATACGGTCACAGAGGCCGAATATTATCGACATGGGGGTATATTGCATTTTGTGTTGAGACGGTTGACAGCCTAATATCTATGGCTCACGCTGACCCTCACTGTAAGGTGATTGGCACTGTTATGAACTAAGCACTATCTATGGGCCGCCATGATGAAAAAATTATTTATTATAAGTGCCTTGATGGCAATTATTATCGCCCCCGCAGCGGCGGACGATCAAACTGTTGTGCTGGAACTCTTTACCAGCCAAGGCTGTGTGGCCTGTCCCCCCGCCGATAAAGTTCTGGCCGTTTTGGCCCAACAAGATAATGTGGTGGCCCTGAGCTGGGCCGTCGATTATTGGGACTATCTGGGTTGGCGCGATACTTTTGGCTCGGCGGAAAATACTAAACGGCAGGAAGATTATAACACGCGATTGGGCGTGCGGGGCGTTTTTACGCCTCAGGTTATTATCAACGGTAACGCCCAAACCGTTGGTTCACGCGCAGAAGAAATTAGAAACCTCATTCGCACCCGCCGCGAGGCCGGTGGCCTGCCAGTGAATGTTTCGGTGGAAGGTGATTGGGAAGAACTGCGCTATTCTATTGAACAAGTCAGCGACCAGATGAGCGAACAATCCAAATCACTGGTGATCCGGCTGGTCTGGTATGATGCCGAACAAATCGTTAAAATCGGGTACGGCGACAATGGCGGGCGCGAACTTCACTATACCAATGTGGTGCGCGGTACCAGGATTATAGGTGAGTGGAGTGGCGAACAAATTTCAGGCATAATTGATCTGGCTGATATGATCGCTGTGGGAGCCGATTGTGTCGCTATCATCCTGCAGGACGGCGAAACGGGCCCCATTCTCGGAGCTGCAAAAATAGTCCTTGCACCCATAACCTGATCAATAGCATTTGGTTTAGATCAACTGCATTTAGCTTGGCGTGCCAAACCATCATACAGATCAAGCATCCTATCACGCCAGTCACAGACTTTATCACCTTCGGCAAGCACATCTTGATTGCTGACGATTCTTGCCCACTGAAACGAGCCAAAAAGAGCATAATCTGCATAAGCTGGCTGATCTCCGCAGAGATAGGCTTGTTCGCTGAAGGTCATACGCAGAGCGCCGAGGTTTTTTCTATACTCCTTATTCCTGCTCATGCCTGTATTTTTGGTCCCCGGGTTTTCCCTGTCCCTTGACCTCCACAAGCAGCTTCTTTTGGCTGCGGTTGTATTTGGAGCAGGAATATTATGGGTAGTAGATATATTGCGTAAAGGTGAAGTAAGTTTCAGGTGGCATATTCTTTTTGTGCCTCTCGGCCTATTTGTATTATTTGCCTTTGTAAGCACACTTGGATCCGGTGCGTTTCTTCACAGTTTCTGTGGGGCAAATGCCGAGCCGGATTCTTTC
>JACZYI010000034.1 GCA_022571175.1 Pseudomonadota bacterium | reverse complement strand
TGGCCGAAGTGTTTGACTATGCCAGTAAAAACCCGGTGGTAACCGTTATGCCAACGCCGGTGCGGGAGGGGACCCGGCTTTGGCTGCACATACCTGCTGAAGCGGGATACGGCGTGAGCAAAGTGGCGCGGGAAGATGTGGCGGAATTTCTTCCGAAAAGCTCTTGATATTCACTGCCCCGGGCGTTAAGAGAGCGCCAATTCACACGCGAAGTGAAGTCCGATGGCAAATTCCATCGGCCCACCGGTGCCCTCCTTGATGGAGTGGTCATTAACTTCGCGGAGGTTTAACCGGCTAGGAGAATAATATGGCTTTGCCAAAATTTACCATGCGTCAGCTTTTGGAAGCAGGCGTTCATTTCGGTCACCAGTCCCATCGCTGGAATCCAAAGATGGCTCCCTATATTTATGGCGTTCGTAACGGCATTCATATTATTGATTTATCCCAGACTGTGCCTTCATTATATCGGGCCTTGATACATGTGCGGGACGTGGTGGCGGGTGGTGGCAGGGTCTTGTTTGTGGGCACCAAGCGCCAGGCCTCAAGCCAGATTGCGGACGCGGCCAAGCGCTGCGGACAATATTACGTCAATCATCGCTGGCTCGGCGGTATGCTCACAAACTGGAAAACCATTTCCAAATCCATTCATCGTTTGAAAGAACTGGATGAAAAACTGGAAACCGAAGGCTCGGGTCTGACCAAGAAAGAACTGCTCCAGCTTACCCGTCAGCACAACAAGCTGGAACGGGCTCTGGGTGGAATTCGCGATATGGGCGGGCTGCCCGATGTGTTGGTGGTGATAGATATCAATCGCGAGGATATTGCTATTAAAGAAGCCGCTGTTTTGGGTATTCCGGTGGTTGCGATTCTTGATAGCAACTGCGACCCGGATGGCATTGCTTTTCCCATTCCCGGCAATGATGACGCCACCCGCGCCATTAAACTTTATTGCCAACTGATTTCCGATGCGGTTCTGGACGGCATTCAGGCCGAGATGGTTGCCAAGGGCATAGATATTGGGGCTCAAGCCGCGCCGGTGGAGGAAGTTTTGCAACAGGAAGCGGTGGCAACCAAGGAAGCGGCTGCAACCAAGGATGAGGCTGCAAAAGAGGATGTGGCTAAAAAAGACACTGCTGGGGACAAACCCGAGCCGAAAGAAAAGCCCGAAGCCAAAGCTGAGGTTAAAGAGGAAGCCAAGGTTGAGCCGAAAGCTGAAGCTGAGATTAAAGAGGAGGCTAAGGCGGAACCGAAAGCTGAAGCGGAACCGAAAGAAAAGCCTGAAGCCAAACCAGAGACCAAGACCGAGCCTAAAAAAGAATCCAAGGCGAAAGAAGATCCGAAGTCCGAGGAAGAACAGCCAAAGAAGACTGGCTTCTTTGCAAAACTGATTAGTGGCGTGACTGGATCATCTGAGAAAAATTAGGGAAATATCCATTAAAAACAATGGAATATAGAGTAACTTTAAGAATAAGGATTAACCATGGCTGAGATTACAGCATCTTTGGTGAAGGACCTGCGTGGCAAGACCAGTGCGGGCATGATGGACTGCAAAAAGGCCCTGACAGAGACCGGTGGCGACCTGGAAGCAGCGGTGGACTGGCTCCGGAAAAACGGCCTGTCGGTTGCTGCCAAAAAGGCCGGTCGCATTGCGGCTGAGGGTCTGGTGGCTATCACCGCTGGCGGCACAGCCGGTGCGGTGGCAGAAATTAACGCTGAGACTGACTTTGTAGCTCGCAATGAGCAGTTCCAGAAATTCTGCAAAACCGTTGTGGAGCTTGCCTTGGCTAATGATGGTCAGCTGGAGGATGTGCTTTCATCGGGCTATCCGGGCAATGGTCGCACCGTGGCCGAAGAATTGAACCATAATATCGCTACCATTGGCGAGAATATGTCCCTGCGACGCACTGCCGCCCTGACCGTGAAAGAAGGTGTGGTGGCGGGTTATGTCCATAATGCGGCTGCTCCCGATCTGGGCAGGATCGGGGTTCTGGTCGCTCTTTCCTCGAGCGCTGATGTGGAAGCATTGCTGGCCCTCGGAAAGAATCTGGCCATGCATGTGGCCGCGTCCAATCCCCAGGCGATTGATGAGGAGAGCCTTGATCCTGCTCTGGTAGCGCGGGAACGCCAAATTCTGGTAGACCAGGCCAAAGAGTCGGGCAAGCCGGAAGATATAATCGAAAAGATGGTTGACGGGCGCATGCGCAAATTTTTCCAGGAAGCGGTGCTTCTCCATCAAGCGTTTGTCATGGATACGGACAAAACCATAAAAAAGGTGCTGGCAGAAGCGAGTGAGGCCATGGGCGCGCCTGTCAGGCTCACTGGTTTTGAATGTTTTCACTTGGGCGAGGGCATTGAGAAGACGACTGCTGATTTCGCCAGTGAAGTCAAGGAAGCGGCTGGACTCTGAGATAATCCGCTTACAAATGCGCAAAAAGCGGGTCACTGTGGCCCGTTTTTTTGCCCCCCAACCGCATCCAACTTTCGGTAGCCATGACGGTCCTAAATGGCTAGTCTGCTGCAAAATTTGAAGAATTTGGGTAACAATGCCCTGTGTCAGCTCTGTGGGAGGAATGGCAAGACAATGACGGACGCGCTCCGATATAAACGCATATTGCTTAAATTGTCCGGCGAAGCGCTGATGGGTGAGAGCGATTATGGAATTGACCTCCACACGGTGAAACGCATCGCGACTGAGATCAAATCGGTGGTGGCAAGTGGCGTTCAGGTCTGTCTGGTGGTTGGTGCCGGTAACATATACCGGGGATTAGCCGCCGCAAGCGAGGGCATGGACCGGGCCTCGGCTGATTATATGGGCATGTTAGCCACGGTTATGAACGCGGTTGCCCTGCAGAACGCCCTGGAGGAGATCGAGGTTCCCACCCGCGTTCAATCGGCTATTCACATGTCGGCAGTGTGTGAGCCCTATATTCGCCGGCGTGCCTTGCGCCATATGGAAAAGAACCGCGTTGTCATATTTGCTGCGGGCACCGGAAACCCCTTTTTTACTACCGATACCGCCGCTGCATTGCGTGCGGCTGAAATGTCCTGCGAAGCCTTGCTGAAGGGTACCCAGGTGGATGGTGTATACTCGGCGGATCCTAAAATTTCGAAAGACGCAGTACGCTATGATCGTTTAAGTCATCTGGAGGTTTTGCAAAAAGATTTAAAAGTAATGGACGCTACGGCCATATCTCTTTGCCGTGAAAACCAAATTCCGATTATAGTCTTTTCTATTCGTGAAAGTGGCGCCTTTGCCGACGTTATGAACGGAAACGGACTCTGTACGATTATCAGTGGAGGTGAGTAAATGACTGAAGCAGCAGATCTTGATGATATCAAACGAAGAATGACAGGTGCTCTCGAAAATCTCAGGCACGAGTTTATGGGCCTTCGAACCGGACGTGCCTCGGCAGCGCTGCTGGAACCCATTACGGTTGAGGTTTATGGCACTTCAATGCCGCTCAATCAGGTGGCCACCATCTCTGTGCCCGAAGCAAGAATGCTCTCGGTTCAGGTCTGGGACCAGAATAATGTGGGGCTGGTGGAAAAGGCCATTCAGAGCGCCGGGCTGGGCTTAAACCCGATGACCGAAGGCCAGGTTATACGACTGCCTATCCCGGAATTAAACGAGGAACGCCGGATTGAGCTCAGTAAAGTGGCACATAAATATGCCGAGCAGGCCAAAATATCGGTCAGAAATGTGCGTCGCCACAGCATGGACTTTCTGAAAAAAGCGGAAAAAGAAGATCATATGGGCGAAGACGAGCATAAAATGTGGGCTGATGAAGTCCAGACCATGACCGACAAAACCATCACAGATATTGATGATCTTCTGACCCATAAGGAAAAGGAGATCATGCAGATCTGATTCATGAACACGGTGGCCAAAATAACAGGTGAAAAAACTGCAACTGTGGAAGCCCCCAGTCATATTGCCATTATCATGGATGGCAATGGACGCTGGGCTGCCGAGCGTGGCTTGCCCCATATTGCCGGGCATCACAAGGGGGCCGAGGCCGTGAGGCGATGCATTAAAGCTTGTGCTGCCGAGGGTGTTCGTTATTTGACGCTCTATGCCTTTTCCTCAGAAAACTGGAGCCGACCCCTGGACGAAGTGACGGCCCTGATGTCTTTGTTGCGGCTTTATATTCAAAAGGAAATTGCAGAGCTGATGCGCGAAGGGGTGCGGGTTCGTTTTATCGGTGAGCGGAAGGGTCTGGAAAAAGATATTATCAGGTTGATTGAAAGTGCCGAAGAAAAGACCAAAACCAATAAGCGGCTTGATTTGATCATCGCACTGAACTATGGCTCCCGCCAGGAAATTACCCGTGCGGCCCGGCAATTGGCCGGGGATGTGGCTGACGGCAAGCTTCAAGCCAGTGACATTAATGAGCAATTATTTTCCTCCTATTTGTTGATGCCCGATGTGCCAGACCCGGATCTCATCATTCGCACCAGCGGCGAGCAACGCCTGTCCAATTTCCTACTCTGGCAGGCGGCCTATGCGGAGCTGGTTTTTGTGGATGGATACTGGCCTGATTTTGATGCCCAAAAGCTCAAGGATGCCATGAAGGAATTTCACACTCGCGAGAGGCGCTATGGCGCCAGGGGACAATGAAGTGACAGATTTTAGGATGGACAGGGAATTGCTGGTTCGTGTGATCTCCGCACTGATTCTTGTGCCGGTAGTGATTGCCATCATTTTTACGGGCGGTCAGACATTTAATATTCTTGTCGGCCTGACCTCCACGGTTATGGCCTATGAATGGATACGCATGATCGGCGTCAAAATTAACTGGGTTGTTCCGCTGACTTCCTTTTGGGCGGCCAGCATGGCGATCACTTTGACAGCTTGGTCGGGCGATGAATTCTTGATTTTGACTACCTCTGCTATCATCATTGGCGGTGCCTTGTGGATTGCTGGTATTTCAGCACAAAGAGCACTAATTGTCTGGTCGGGCCTAGGGATAATATATATTTTTGTGCCGATTGCTTCATTTCTCTGGTTGAGAGCACTGCCCGATGGTGCCATGTGGCTCTTATGGACACTGCTGGTGGTGTGGGCCGCTGATGTGGGCGGATATTTTGCCGGCCGCATAATTGGTGGGCGAAAATTAATTCCTACCATCAGTCCCAATAAAACCTGGGCCGGCTTTATTGGCGGCACTTTACTGGCTGGCGTAGCCGGTCTTTTGGGTGCCGTCATCGGTGGTTTTGGCAATCCCTTCGTATTTTTTATGATTGGTTCTCTGGCGGGCATTTGGTCGCAGGTGGGAGATGCGGTAGAAAGTGCTATAAAACGCCATTTTGGTGTCAAGGATACGGGCAATATCATCCCCGGTCACGGTGGTCTTCTGGACCGTATTGATGGCCTGTTGTTTCTGGCACCAGCCGTTATGGTTGGGCATCTGTTGGTGACCTGAACAGGATTTGAATTCATGACCAATAACGGCAGAAGAAGATTAACGGTTTTGGGCTCCACCGGCTCCATTGGCTGCAATACCCTGGATTTGATTGGGCGGATCAGCGGGGCTTATGAACTGGTAGCTCTGACCGCTCATAAAAACGTGGACCGTCTGGTTGAACAGGCGCTTCTGCATCGCCCCGAAATAGCCGTAATCGCTGACCAAGATTTATATGCCAAACTCAAGGATGGCCTTGCGGGCAGTGGCGTGGAAACTGCGGCAGGCGAGGGCGCTCTGGTTGAGGCCGCCGAACGACCATCGGATTGGGTTATGGGCGGCATTGTCGGTGCGGCTGGCCTGAAACCGACACTTGCTGCCATCCGCCGTGGCGTTGTGCTGGCCTTGGCCAACAAGGAATGTTTGGTCTGCGCTGGTGAGCTTGTGATGGAGGAAGTTAAAAAGAGTGGCGCAACATTGCTGCCGGTTGATTCTGAGCATAACGCCATTTTTCAGGTCTTTGATTTTGACCGCGTAGAGACCATTCGACGGATCATACTGACCGCATCTGGAGGACCGTTTCGCACCATGTCGCTTGAAGAGATGAAAATGGTAACGCCCGAACAGGCGGTGGCACATCCTAACTGGGATATGGGCGCTAAAATATCTGTGGATTCTGCAACCATGATGAACAAGGGACTGGAGCTTATTGAAGCCTTTCATCTTTTCCCGCTGAAGCATGACCAGATTGATATTCTGGTCCATGCCCAATCGGTAATTCATTCCATGGTCGAATATTGGGATGGTTCGGTATTGTCCCAGATGGGTAGCCCCGATATGCGAACGCCGATTTCCTATGCTCTTGCCTGGCCTGAGCGGATGGAGACGCCGGTCGAGCGGCTGGATTTGGCCAAAGTGGGCAGCTTGAGTTTCGAGGCGCCGGATCTGGTGCGGTTTCCTGCCATCCGGATTGCCACCGAGGCCATGCATGCTGGTGGCAGTGCGCCCACCGTACTGAATGCGGCCAACGAAGTTGCGGTTCACGCCTTTCTGGATAATCAGATTTCCTATCTTGATATTTGTGCCGTAGTGGAAGATACAGTCGGAGCACTGGCGGCTGGAAAACCGGCCTCGATTGATGAGGTTTTCCAGATTGACGATGAGGCACGCCAAAGGGCGGCTGAAAAAATAAAAACACTGCATTAACGGAGATCGACAGCCATGGAACTGGAAGCCCCAGGATTTTTATTCTCGCTCACAAGCTTTATTATTTTGCTGAGCATTCTCGTTTTTGTTCATGAATGGGGCCATTATATTGTTGCCCGCATATTCAAGATACGGGTCAGTATTTTTTCGATTGGCTTTGGGCCTGAAATTTTTGGCTGGACCGACAAGGCCGGCACGCGCTGGAAAATCAGCTGGGTACCGCTGGGTGGCTATGTGAAATTTTTTGGCGACATGACTGCCGCCAGCACGCCCGATACCGAAGCCCTAAATGAGATGAGCCCGGAAGACCGTGCGGACTCGTTTCACCTCAAGCCACTGGCTCACCGGGTGGCGGTGGTTGCGGCGGGTCCGATGGTGAATTTTATTTTCGCTATTCTTATTTTTGCCGGGCTCTACACCGCATATGGCCAGCCGGTGACGCCAAATTTAATTGCTGAAGTCCAAGCGGGTTCGGCTGCCGAGGTGGCGGGGTTTGTTGACGGGGACAGGATTATTGATATCAACGGCAAGGAAATTGAAACCTTCGGTGATATACAGATTTTTATCCAGATCAATACCGGCGAGGCACTGGACTTTACGATCATCAGGGATGGCAGTGAAGTTTTTCTCACCGCTGTGCCCGAGCTGGTTGAGGTCACCGACAGTTTCGGAAATAATTATAACATCAGGCGCCTTGGCATTTCCAGCGGCCCGGGGGAGATCAGGCAGCTCGGGCCAATCGCGGCGCTTTGGCAGGGCACAGTCCGGACGGTGGAACTGGTGGATATGATGCTGACCACCATCGGCCAGATATTTTCTGGACAGCGCACCATGGATGAGCTTGGCGGTCCCATAAAAATTGCACAATTTTCTGGTCAGTCTGCCACATTTGGGCTTGTTTCCTTTATTACCTTCATGGCGCTGATATCGGTAAATCTGGGACTGGTTAATTTGTTCCCGATTCCCATGCTGGACGGCGGACATTTGATGTTCTATGGGATTGAAGCCGTGATTGGCCGACCGGTTAACGCGCGCATGCAGGAGGTCGGGTTCAAGATTGGACTGGCACTTGTCTTGGGATTGTTCTTGTTGCTGACGTGGAATGATATTACATCACTGTCGGTCTTTTCCGGCGAATAATAATAATGTGCTAAAGGGATGGTAATTGTGCTGAAGTCGATTTGCAAAAATTTGTTCCTGCCATTGTTGGTGATGGGCTTTGCGGTGTTTTCCTCACCGGTTGCTCTGGCGCAGGTGTCGGGTCTGGAGCTCGACACCATTGAGCGTATTGCTGTTATCGGAAATCAGAGAATTGAACCGGTGACAGTGGCCTCTTATCTGACCGTACGCATTGGCGATCCCTTTGATCCGGTTGCTCTTGACCGCAGTCTTAAATTGCTGTTCTCCACCGGATTGTTTGCCGATGTTGTGATGGAGAGGGATGGCAACACCCTGATTGTTCGGGTGGTGGAAAACCCCATCATCAATCGTGTGGTATTTGAGGGTAACCGACGTCTGGATCGGGAAGATCTACTGGAGGAGGTTCTGCTGAAGCCGCGCATGATTTATACCCGGGCGCGGGTCAGGGCTGATGTGCAAAGAATAATCGAGGCCTATCGGACCTCTGGGCGTTTTGCGGCCGTGGTTGAGCCCAAAATAATAGAGCGAAGCCAAAATCGCATTGATCTGGTGTTTGAAATTACCGAAGGCCCCAGAAGTCGCGTCAGTCGCATAAATATTATCGGCAACAAAAGATTCTCCGATAAAAATCTGCGGGGTGAAATGGCAACAAAAGAGGCGCGTTGGTGGAAAATATTTTCCGGCAATGACACCTACGACCCCGACCGTCTGGCCTTTGACCGCGAATTGCTCAGACAATATTACCTCTCAGAAGGATATGCTGACTTTCGCATAGTCTCTGCGGTGGCAGAACTGACCGCCGACCAGAAGGACTTTTTCATCACCTATGTGCTGGAGGAGGGTGAAGTCTATACCTTTGGCGAGCTTAGTGTGGTCAGTGATATTCGCGAACTGGATGCTGGTCTGTTCCGTATTTTTATACGCGCTGTCGAAGGGGAAACCTATGACGCCAGCGCCATCGAGAGCAGTATCGAAAACATGACCAGCGTTGCTGGCATTCTGGGGTACGCCTTTCTGGATGTGCGGCCCAGCATTTCGCGAGATGTGGAAAATCGAACACTGAGCATTGAATTTCGTATAATGGAAGCGCCTCGGACTTATGTGGAGCGCATCGAAATTTCAGGGAATATCAGAACCCTGGACCGGGTCATACGCCGTGAATTCCGCCTAGCGGAGGGAGATGCTTTTAACTCTGCGAAAATTACACGATCTGAAACACGCTTGCGTGCCTTGGGTTTTTTCCGTGAAGTCACAATCGAAGAGCGTCCTGGCACCGTCGAAGGCCGGGTCATTCTCGATGTGACTGTGGAAGAACAAGCCACCGGTGAACTGGCCCTCGGGGTGGGATTTTCGAGCGTGGAAAATTTCCTGCTGGATTTCTCTATCCGGGAAAGAAACCTGCTGGGTAAGGGACAGGAACTCAGATTGTCTGCAACCCTTTCCAGTTTGCGCAAACAGATAGATCTCGGCATTACCGAACCCTATTTTCTGGGTCGTCCTTTGGCAGCTGGTCTGGATTTATTCCGCACCGAGTTTAATAACTCACTGAACAGTTCTTTCTCGACCACCAGTACCGGCCTGTCGGTCAGGACCGCTTTTCCAGTTCATGAATATGTGCAGATTGGTCTGCGCTATACCTTAAGACAGGATGTGGTGAACATTGCCGGTCTTGTGGTCTCGCCTTTCATCTTGTCTTCTCTCGGGTCCAATACCACCTCGTCAATCGGCTATACTGTGGCTTATGATACGGTCAATAATTTCCTGCGGCCCTCCAGAGGCAACCGGCTGGTATTCTCTCAGGATTATGCCGGCTTGGGCGGAAATATCAATTACATCCGCACCAGCCTGCAATATGATTATTATCGTCCTATCATTGGCGAATGGATATTTCACATAGGAGCAGAATCGGGCGTCATTGAGGGCTTTGGGCAGAATGTGCGCATTAATGACCGTTTCTTCCTTGGCGGGCCGAGGATAAGGGGATTCAGGACCGCTGGCCTGGGTCCGGTCGATACCAGAACCGGCGACAAGCTTGGCGGAAATCTGTATTATGTGGCCTCTGTGGGTGTTGCCGTGCCGCTGGGGGCTGCTGCCAGTGAGCTTGGAGTGCAGATTACGGCCTTCGTTGATGTGGGCGCTCTTGCAAAACTTGATCTTATTCAATTTGACAATAACGGTAATCCGATAGATAACAGCACAATATTCAGCAACGGTGGGCCCCGCGTCTCAGCGGGCATAGGGATAATCTGGGACTCTCCGTTTGGTCCCTTCCGTATTGACCTTGCAAAGGTCATCCGGAAACAACCATTTGACGAGACCGAATTTTTACAATTTAACATTGGAACGAGGTTCTAAATGAAGCATTTTATGACCAAAACTATACTGGGAGCCGCTTTGGCTCTTACGTTCCTTGGTTTCTCGCCAATTGTAGCTAACGCTCAAATGGTTGAGGGAGCGAGGATTGTTATCGTCGACTTTAACCGCGTCACTACCGAGTCACTGGTGGGCCAGGACGTGGCCGCGCAGCTGGAATCCAATCGGGTTTCGGTGGAAGCACGTGCCGGTGATCTGGATACACAGCTGAAATCAGACGAAGAGGAATTGCGACGTCAGCGCAATATCATTGCCCCTGATGCCTTTCAGGAGCGTCTTCGCGGGTTTAATCAGAAACAGCAGGAAGCGCGTGACGAACTGCAACAACGTAATTTGCAGCACCAGCGAGCAGCCCAGCAAGCCAGTCTGGAAATCCAGCGCACACTTCGCACCATTATACTTGAAGTCATGAACACTCATGGTGCCACCATCGTGCTGGACCGGGCGATAATTTATCACTCAACAGGCGGGTTGGATGTGACCACAGAAGTGATCGAATTACTCGATCGTGCATTGTCCCAGTTTGAAGTGACGTTGCCAAACAACTCAGGAAGATAGAGGGAGAAGTCCCAAGGGGCCTCTGTCCTCTGTTAAAGTACGGCCATGTCGAATTTTACCGCCAGCGGTGAAGGTGAGCGCCTTGATACAAAAGCCATCAGGGCGCTTATTCCTCACAGGGAACCCATTCTTCTGGTGGAAGAAGTGGTGATTCTTGAACCGGGCCTGCGGGCGGTTGGCACCAAGTTTTTACCGGATGATGCTCCCGTTTTTGAAGGACATTTTCCAGGCACTCCGGTGATGCCCGGCGTGCTTATCATTGAAGCCATGGCGCAGACCGCGGGGGTCATGGCTTTGCATCTGCTCGAATCCGACCCGGGCGAAAAACTGGTCTATTTCATGACCATCAAAGAGGCCAAATTCCGCAAAATGGTTCATCCGGGTGCAACCCTGGTCATGAACATAACGACCGTTCAACGCCGCGGTCCGGTCTGGCGTTTTACCGGCGAGGCCTTGGTGGATGGTGAGTTGGTAGCGGAAGCCGGCTTTTCGGCAATGATGGCTGATCGTTCAGTAAGCGGAGTACGGTAGTGAGGCAGGCTCAACCCCTTTTAGCGATGGCCACATAATCGCGCTGCGGGGATCCGGTATAGAGCTGGCGGGGCCGTCCGATTTTTTGCACCGGATCAGAGATCATTTCATTCCACTGGCTGATCCAGCCGGAGGTGCGGGCCAGCGCAAACAAAACCGTGAACATATCGGTGGGGAAGCCCATGGCCTTCAGAATGATACCTGAATAAAAATCCACATTTGGATAGAGGCGTTTTTCAATAAAATACTCATCTTCAAGCGCAATTTTTTCAAGCGCCATGGCCACCTCCAGCAACGGGTCGTCAATATCCATTTCCTTGAGCACTTGATGTGCGGTCTCCCGCATGATGCGGGCACGCGGGTCAAAGTTTTTATAGACCCTGTGGCCAAAACCCATCAGGCGGAAGGGATCATCCTTGTCCTTGGCGCGATCAATAAACTGCGGGATATGATCTTTATCACCAATCTCGGCCAGCATTTTCAGACAGGCCTCATTGGCACCGCCATGGGCAGGCCCCCACAGGCAGGCAATGCCGGCGGCAATACAGGCAAAAGGATTGGCACCCGAAGACCCGGCCAGGCGCACGGTCGAGGTTGAAGCATTTTGCTCATGGTCTGCATGCAGGGTGAAAATCAAATCCATCGCCTTTTCCAAGATCGGGTTCACAATATAGGGTTCCGAGGGAACACCAAAGGTCATGGAGAGGAAATTCCCGGCATAGCTCAGTTCATTTCGCGGATAGATGAACGGCTGGCCGGTTGAATATTTATAAGCCATGGCGGCCAGCGTGGGCATTTTGGCAATCAGGCGATAACTGGCAACCATTCTTTGGTGCGGATCAGAAATATCCGTGCTGTCATGATAAAAGGCTGCCAGAGCGCCCACCACGCCCACCATAATAGCCATGGGATGGGCATCGCGCCTGAAACCGCTGTAAAAATGGTTCAATTGCTCATGGACCATGGTGTGATAGGTGATGTCCCGGGTGAATTTCTTGTGCTCTGCCTCTGTGGGCAGCTCGCCATAGAGCAGCAAATAGCACACTTCCATGAAGCTGCTGTGCTCTGCAAGCTGCTCAATCGGGTAGCCCCGGTACAGCAATATGCCCTTTTCACCATCGATAAAGGTAATCTTGGATTCGCAGGACGCGGTGGAGGTAAAGCCCGGATCGAAAGTGAAAATGTCGGTGTCGCTGTAAAGTTTAGATACATCCAGCACATCCGGTCCCATGGTTCCGGAGCGAAGTTCATAACTGACATCGACGCCGCTGCCTTTTATTTCAACTGTCTTTTTGACCACTATAACTTCCCTAATTCCTGAGCTCTCGTTCAAAAAATTTCTTTTGCTGTTAACCGGTCTGATCCCGAAGCCGTGCCAGA
>JACZYI010000216.1 GCA_022571175.1 Pseudomonadota bacterium | reverse complement strand
TTGAACATTGCGATATGGATAGTGTGAGCAGATGAGGTCGCAAACCCGGTAAACGGGGCCTTTGGACTGTAGAGTGTTAGTCGATAAAGGTGTAAACCGTGATGAAACGGTCACGGCAGGGGAGATGGCATAAACCTATCAGGTCACGGTGTCCGCCAGAATTCCTTGACGTCCCGGCCCACCAGAGCGTCTATAAGCATGCCAGAGGGAGCCCATTTTCAGCCCTTGGCGCACCAGCGCGCGATTGAGCCCCCGAAGCGGCACCACGTCGGCCACCGTGCCCAGAGCCACAATATCCAGCAACGCCATCAGGTCCGGTGCCGGCAGATTATCATAAGACCCCCGGTCCCGAAGCGCAGCATTCAGGGCCACCAGAAAGAGAAAAGTAACGCCCACCGCCGCCAGATCGCCCAGCCCGGACTGATCATCCAGCCGACCGGGATTGATGATGGCTGCGGCCTCCGGTAATTTTAGCTCGGCCTTGTGGTGATCGAGTACAATCACATCCAGGCCCATCTCGCCTGCTGCCGCCAAAGGCTCATAGGAAAGCGTGCCGCAATCCACGGTCATCACCAGCGAGACGCCTTTGGACGCCAGCTTTTCAAAGGCGGGAATACTCGGGCCATAGCCCTCAATCATTCGGTCAGGAATATAGATTTCCAGGGCTATATCAAGGCTGCGGAAAAAGCGCAGAAGCAGGGCCGATGAAGTGGCCCCATCCACATCATAATCGCCAAAAACGGCTATTTTCTCGCCGCGATCAATGGCCTTGAGCGTGCGCGCCACCGCCTTGTCCATATCTTTCAGACCGAGCGGGTCGGGCATGCTCTCGCGCAAACGCGGGTTGAGATAGGCTTCCGCGGTCTCCTTGTTTTGACCACGAGCCGCCAGCAGTTCGGCAATAACCAGGGGTAGCCCGTGTGCCTGGGCAATGCCCTCTGCCATCAGACTGTCAACCGGGCGCAATTGCCAGCGGCGACCCCGGACCGAAATTTCAACGCCCAGAAGTGATTCGCCCGCGCCCGTCATGACAATCAGGATTCAATATGGTCGGTGTCGATCCAGCGAATGGTCTTGGTGGAGGCCCGCATCACCAAGGTAGAGGTGGAAAATCCGCCATTTTTTCCGCGCCGCACACCTTTGAGAAAGGCTCCGTCAGTGACGCCGGTCGCGGCAAAAATAACATCCCCCGAGGCAAGGTCTTCGAGATTATATTTACGGTCCAGATCTTCAATGCCCCATTTGTGGGCGCGGGCTTCTTCATCCTTGTTCCGGAATACAAGCCGACCCTGGAACTGGCCACCCATACACTGCAGGGCCGCTGCTGCCAGCACGCCCTCGGGCGCACCGCCGGTACCCATATAAATATCAATCTGGCTGCCGGGTGTAGCCGTAGACATAACCCCCGCCACATCGCCGTCGCCAATAAGGTGAATGGACCAATCGAGCGCGCGCAAGTCCTTGATAATATCCGCATGGCGTGGCCGGTCCAGCACACAGGCTACGATTTGGCCGGGCTCAACCCCTTTGGCTTTGGCCAGGGCCTTGATATTCTCGGTGGTGGAGATATCCAGATCAACAATACCTTCTGGATAGCCTGGTCCCACGGCAATTTTATCCATATAGGTATCGGGCGCGTTCAGAAGATGCCCCCGATTGGCCAGAGCCACAACCGCCAGCGCATTATTGCCACCCTTGGCTGTTAGCGTGGTTCCTTCCAGCGGATCGAGGGCAATATCAATCTCCTGCCCCTCGCCGGTTCCCACTTCTTCACCGATAAAAAGCATGGGAGCTTCGTCGCGCTCGCCCTCGCCAATGACCACCCGGCCTTTCATTTTCATGGCGTTCAGCGCCGCACGCATGGCCTCCACTGCAGCGGCATCGGCCTCCTTTTCCATACCCCTGCCAACCCAGTCTGAAGCGGCAATGGCTGCCGCCTCGGTCACGCGGACCAATTCCAGCACCAGTTGTCGGTCGAGCCTCTTACCCTTGAGCTTGTTATTTTTGGCCATAGCCCCTCTTTCCCTCTCTACCCTTCAAACGGCAAGTCTAGCCTCATCTGGCCAGCCTGTCGCCTCTCTCCCGAAGAATTATGGTGTCCGCTTGTCACCGGTCTGCAGGGAGACATCGCTAGAGCGCAATTTCAGATATATCAGCATCGGCGCGGCGATAAAAACGGAAGAATATGTGCCCACAAACACGCCCCATATCATGGCCGCGGTAAAGCCCTGGATCACCGCACCGCCAAAATAAAAGAGCGAAAACAGTGCCAGCAATGTGCTGACCGAGGTCATCAGCGTGCGGCTCAAGGTTTGATTGAGCGAGAGATTCAGCAATTCCTCCAGTGGCATTTTATGGAATTTTCGTAAATTTTCCCGCACCCGGTCATAGACCACCACCGTATCATTCAGCGAATAACCGATGATGGTCAGGATGGCGGCAATAATGGAAAGGTTAAACTCAAGCCCGGTTATGGAGAAAAAGCCAATCGTTAAAAGAACGTCATGAATCAGCGCCACCACCGCACCCACACCAAAATGCCATTCAAATCTGAACCAGATATAAACCAGCACCGCCAGCACAGCAAAACCCACGGACATAAAGCCCGAGACAATCAGCTCACCTGAGACCTTGGGCCCGACAAATTCCACCCGGCGATAGCTCAAGCCCTCCATTTGGTCATTGAGCGCGCCCTGTACCAAACGCACGGCCACCTGCTGGGCATCGGCATCGGACACATCACTGTCTTCGGGTGGGGTTTGGCGTTCAATGCGGATCAAGACATCGGTGTCGGTTCCAAACGACTGGATCTGTACATCCCCCAAGCCAAGACTTCTTATGGTGTCCCGAAAAACCTTGAGGTCCACCGCTTCGGGTGAGCCCACTTCCATCAAAATGCCGCCCTCAAAATCGATACCCTTGTTGAGGCCCTGCGTCAGGAAAAGAATGATCGAAGCCAGAACCATAAGGCTGGAAAAAACCAGCATGATAATCCGGTTTTTGAGGAAACGGATTTTGGTATCCGGCGAAACCATTTTCACGGCATCATAGGTTTCCTGATACAGGCTGAGGAAATTGTCTTTGTCTTCAGGGTGGTTCATGGAGGTAAAGTAAGTGTTAATTTTGGAGGCAAGGCCTAGGTAGGGTGGTTGGTAATCGCGGGCGACGCGTACCGAAAAGTTGCGAAAGGCGTCCCTAAC